>SMWN01000013.1 GCA_004356415.1 Gammaproteobacteria bacterium | reverse complement strand
CGCCAGCCGATATTTTCAACGGTGCCCTCAATATCTCTGTCCGGAGATCTTATCCAGTCTCCAACATTGAATGGACGATCCATATAGATCATCAGTCCACCAAAGAAGTTCGCCAGCAAATCTTTTGCTGCAAAACCCATCGCGATACCCCCGATACCACCAAATGCGAGGACTCCCGATATGCTGTAACCCAGAGTCTGCAACATCACCAGCAAGGCGGTGATAATCACGGATATTCTTAATAGTTTTGCAATCGTATCCGCCGTTGTGCGGTCGATCTCCTCACCTCTGGCCTCTTTCTTCAGAATGATATTTTCTTCTGTACGTTTAATGAATCTCACCAGAAACCATGCGAATGTGAAAATGACACCGACATCACGGACAGGATCAATTGCATTAAAGATGACTGCACCACTTCTGTTACTGACGATCTCGGCCGCAAAGCTAAGTCCGATTATCCAGATTAGAATGGTTAGCGGGCGACGCGCCGCATCAACCAGGGCATCATCCCAATAGATACGAGTTTCTTGCAGCTTTGCAAGTAACTTTCCAAGAATACGTTTTTGTAGAAAACTGATGAGTAGCGTAATAAATACAACAATAAATACCTGTGCTACCCATGAGTTGCTGCCGAAGTAATTCTGAAATTCAATTAGCGTTGTTTCTATATCCATCAATACCAGACCTTCTATTATGCTTAATAAATTGCGGTTATTTTATAACCCTGTTGACTTAATCTTGCTATCACACCTTTATCACCAGGCAGGTGTAGGGCACCAATTGCAATAAAGGCACCACCCTCCTGCAAAACTGCTTGCATTCGATCAGCCATTATCTTATTTCGATCAGTTAATAATCGCTTGTTCAATTCCTTATACACCTGCTCATCGGCATAGATATGTTGGGTGCCCGCATTTAACAGGCCGTTTAAATCTTTCTCTAAATAGAGACGTTTCATTTCTTCTATGTCCTGCATGACCAAATCATAATTACACACAGTGTCCAGTAATAATCTAAACTGGTCGTCCAGCGCCATTTCACTGAAGACAGCCCCTTGCTCAGAGAGTGTTTCCAGACCAATGGTTCTGGCACCTTGACTCATCGCTATCTCAAACAACACTAAATCCAGTGGCATCGTATTATCTGCTGGATAATTCATCAATAAAAATGCTGCCCATGGTCTCATCACAGAAACAGCTTCTATCGGCAACTGAAAATTTGACAGGACTTTTGCAATACGATTAAACAAGTCGTCATCTAAGTAATCTTTTAACGTTGTACCATCAGCATAAAACATCATCTGCGCTAGTGATAATGCTTCTTCTGGCGTGGGTAAAACCTCCATGACAAATATATCTGAATTTTTTAAGGCTGTTTCAACCGTCTCAGGTAAATTTGTAATTCTGGGATCAGAAACATGAATTGTTCCGAACACGTAACTCGGCTGTCTGCCTTCTTTCGAGACCTTCCAGAGTAGTGCATCGCTAAATATGGCAATCGTTGGTGTGTCAGAAGATATGTCCTCGATGACACGACAATCTGCATTTGTCAGCTTTCGTGTCAGATCTAAAGCGAATAAAGACCCAGAAAACAAGACCAGCGCCATGCTGGTAATCAGCGAGAGTAATTTATTATGCCTGTATTTCATCATCGCCCTATTCCATCATCACCCAATGCTAACTCCGGTTCAACGACTAGACCCGAGATTTCCTCTGACACAGCCTGCCATTCTTCATCATTTTTCATGCTCATAAAATCATATTCGTGTTTGCCATGCATGCGTATCAAACGGGATTGTGAAGCCGGGTTTGACTCCACTTTGAGGTTATCCAGTATATCCATTGCAGCAGCTTGATTATTGCACACAAGCACCATATCGCACCCCGCTTCTAGTGCGCAATGTGCACGATCGACATATCCACCCACGATCTCTGCACCCGCCATGCTGATGTCATCACTAAAAATAACCCCCTGAAACCCCAGCTGTTGGCGCAGGATGTTCTGTAACCAGATAGATGAAAAGCCAGCAGGTTTATCATCGACTTCCGGATAAATAACATGCGCTGGCATGATAGCCGCGAGCCCTACATGAATTAACCGTTCAAATGACACCATGTCATCCATCAGGATATCTTCAAACCTTCTTCTATCAAACGGTATGGCGTGATGTGAATCTTCCTTGACCGCACCGTGACCCGGGAAATGCTTGCCGACTGCGGCCATCCCCGCGCGGCGCATACCATGCATATAGGATTGGGATAATGCAGCAACACATTCCGGATTTTTGTGGAATGACCTATCACCTATTACCTGACTGATGCCCTTACAGACATCCAGTACAGGAGCAAAACTAAAATCAATGTCCACAGCCCTGAGTTCAACGGCCATCAACCAACCGGCTTTTTCAGCAAGTTTTAATCCTGCTTTATTGTCTTTGCTATATCGGCTACCAATCAACTGTAAGGCTGGTAGTTTTGTAAAACCATTCTGAAACCTCTGCACACGTCCGCCTTCATGATCTACGGCGATTAACAAACGAGGTTCACGCAGGGCATGTATTTCTTTTGATAGTGCAGCGACCTGTTCCGGTGATTCATAATTACGCGAGAAGAAGATTATCCCCCCCACCAAAGGATGTTGTATACATTCTTTCTCATCATTTTCCAGCGTGGTGCCACGCAGATCCATCATGATTGGACCTAATGACATGATCTACCCTTCTTGCAATGATTGACTAGCATCTTCACGATTGAATTTTGCATGTCTTGATCTGACATCCATTCTATCCCGTAGATTGTCTCCCAGTAAGTTAATAGATAATACCACCAGCAGAATGGCCATGCCGGGAGCCAGAACCATATGTGGCGCAACCAGCATAAAACGTGTGCCATCTCTAATCATGCTGCCCCATGACGGGTTCGGTGGTTGCACGCCCAGCCCCAGGAACGAAAGGCTAGCCTCAGCAATCACTGTCCCGGCAATGGCAAAGGTTGCTTCAATGACTAAAGGCGCAATGATTAAAGGCAGAATATGGATCAGCGCAATTTGTCTCGTTTCAGTGCCTAATGCCTGTGCCGCCATCACATGATCACGATGCTTCATGGTCAATGTTTGTGCCCTGGCCAATCGAGCAAACCCCACCCAGCCAACCACGGACAAGGCCACCACGACATTCATGATGCCGGGGCCCAACAAACCGGATAATGCAATTGCTAATAATATTCCCGGAAATGCGATAAAAATATCAATCACAAGTACGGTCACTTTATCCCACCACCCTCCAAACCAGGCTGCCATCACACCAACAGCTGTCCCCGAAACAAATGAAATCGAAACCACACAAAACGCAACCAGAAAAGAGGTTCTTGCACCCAGGATCAAACGCTCTGCGATCGACCGACCCAAATCATCATAGCCCAACCAGGCTTGACCCTCTGGCGGTATCAGTATCTTTTCTAATATGATGGTGTCAGGGTGCAATGATAATAGACCTGCAAACAGCGCAACAAAAATCCATAAGGCAATCATCAAAAAAGGAAATGAGAATCGAATCGTCACGGAAATCTCTTTACTCACTCAAGCTAACACGAGGATCTAGATAAGCATAAGCTAGATCGGTTAAAAGATTAATAAAAACGTAACTCAAGCTAATCAGTAACACACAAGACTGAACAACGGGATAATCTCTTTTCTGTATCGATTCAATGGTGAGCTGTCCAATCCCGGGCCATGAAAAAACTGTTTCTGTAATCACAGCACCGGCAAGCAATGCACCCAATTGCATGCCCATTATGGTCACGACAGGCAAAGCCGCATTCTTTAAACCATGTTTCCAGATAATCGTTGTTGGCGACAGCCCCCTGGCATTGGCAGCTCGAATATAGTCCTCGTTTAACACTTCCAGTAAGGAGGAACGAATCATGCGAGACAGGATTGCGGCCAAAGCAGTGCCTAATGTGAGTGCGGGCAAAACCAGTGACAAGGTTTGGTCATTGCCGCTTACCGGAAACCAGCCCAGCCACAGAGAAAAAACCAGAATTAATAGTGGCCCCATCCAGAAATTTGGTATGGCGACACCGAGCATGGAAAATGCCATTGCACCCGTATCCCAAAAGCTGTCCTTACGTACCGCCGCAAGTACACCCAAAGGTAATGCAATGATGAGTGCAATAAGAATACTTGTGCCTGCCAGTATGGACGTTGCAGGAATGCGTTCAAAAAGGATTTCCACAACAGGCCTTTTTGAATGAAGTGAAGTCCCTAGGTCCAACTGTAACAGGCCACTGACATAATTTAGCCACTGCGTTGATAATGGTAGATTCAACCCTAAAGTCTCACGCAGTGCCTCCTTGTCAGCAACCTGGGCAGATTCCCCAAGCATCACTTCAACCGGATCTCCTGGCACAACATGAATCAACATAAAGACGATCGTCGTTACACCGATCACCACCAATAATGCTCCGAACAATCTTGACCCGAGATAATTCAACATAATGAATATTTATGTCTCACTTTTCTGGCCTCATCGGCCGTTCCAGTATAAAGTCCTATAATTCGAACAATAATAAAAACGAGTATAAAGGATTCTCTTGGCAGGAGTTAAAATCATGAATGAAAACACATTAGATGACGCTGGTAGAAACATCATGAGTTTCCTTGTCAGGATACTAGGATTTTTTCTCCTGCTCGCTGGCCTTTGGGTCGCCATTCAGGTTTTATTAACAGCGCAAGATTTGTATGTACATCCCGAAAAAATCGAGCGCTTTGCTGTCGCCATCGAAAAAGGTTCGAATATTGATAAAACATTGGCACCAATCAGAGATAGTCTGATTGTAGGGAGTGACTCAGAGAATGGCGTTAAACAGTACACTGAAACCGGGAAAAGACCTGCTCCTGTAGGCACAGGAAATATTCGAGTTTCTTATTTCTTTGCCTGGATAATTGCTTTGTTATTGTTGCTATTAATTGCCAGAATTTCACTGACAGCCATTAAAACAGGAGGGGAACTTGTTCTTTACGATGTGCAGATAAAACAATTTGCACGAATGCTGGCAAAAGAGTCACATAAAATAAGGGATTAATTCAGCAACATCAGCTTGATGATTCATAGTCGTCAAGCCATTCATGAAATTTAAGCTCTTCAAAAATATCTGGATCATCATAGTAATCTATCTCTTCAAGTCCAGAAACCAGTTCTACACT
>SMWN01000087.1 GCA_004356415.1 Gammaproteobacteria bacterium | reverse complement strand
ATGCCTTTTTTGCAGAAGTATTTAAAGGGCATCCCTATGCCGTGCCAGGTTCAGGGACGGAGGAAAGCATCAATACATTGCAACGCCGTGACGTCGTTGAATTTCACAAAAGATATTATGTTTCAAAGAATGCAACCATAGCAATTGTCGGTGATTTGACAAAAACTCAAGCAAAGGTAATGGTTGAAAAATTGCTTAAGGAATTACCTGCTGGTGAAAAGCCACAAGCAATTCCAACAGTGCAGGCGCTAGAAAAACCTGCAACAGTGCGAATTGATCATCCTTCAACACAAACACATATCCTTCTGGGACAGACGGGCATGAAACGTGGTGATCTGGATTACTTCCCGCTTTACGTGGGGAACCATGTACTTGGTGGAGGGGGCATGGTCTCCAGACTGTTTGCAGAGATTCGGGAAAAGCGCGGATTATCCTATAGTGCAAATAGTTATTTTTCTCCCATGCGTGAAAATGGAACCTTTACCGCCAGTCTACAAACTCGGGCAGACCAGGCCGAAGAAGCGCTCACTATACTGCGGGACAATCTGAAAATATTTATCAAGCATGGGCCTACTGAAGCAGAGCTGGAAGCCTCAAAGAAAAACATTACCGGGGGATTCCCGCTAAGACTAGACAGTAATAGCAAGATTATTGGTTATATTGGCATGATTGGTTTTTATAGCTTGCCAAAGAATTATCTTGAAACATTCAACGCGAATGTGAATGCGGTGACTATCGATCAAATCAAGGATGCCTTTAAGCGCCGCTTATCACCAGAAACATTTGTCACTGTGATGGTCGGGCCAAGATCAGGCGAGAAGGGGTCAGAAAAAGATGGGCTAGAAAAAGATAGGCCAGAAGAAAGCACACAGGAAACAAATCAATCTGGAGGTTCGAGCTGAAGCAGGCCAGCAAGGTTCGTATTATCGGAGGCAAGTGGCGCGGACTAAAAATTCCAGTGGCCGACGCACCAGGATTACGGCCAACACCTGACCGGGTAAGAGAGAGTTTATTTAACTGGCTACAGCCCTATATTGTTGGTGCGAAATGTCTGGATTTGTTTGCTGGTTCAGGTGCCTTGGGGATAGAAGCTGTTTCTCGTGGTGCTGAGAGTTCAGTACTTGTGGAGCAGGATAGAAAAGTTTCCGAAATCCTGCGAGAAGCACTCAAAATACTGGGTGCTGACGAGATTGTTGTTCATGAGGCGGATGCCCTGCAGTGGGTTCAAGGTGCAAAACAACCCTTCGATATTATATTCATCGATCCTCCCTTCGGTAACAACCTGATTGAACAGAGCATGCTGCTTTTGGCCAAATCTGGCTGTGTTGCTGTGCAAACATTATTCTATGTGGAAAGTGAAGGAGTGTGGCAGCCAGAAAAAAATGTCGAAGTGATTAAACATGCGAAAGCTGGTCAGGTACACTATATGTTGTTAAAAACAGCAGCAGACTGATTTAATGAAAATAACAGCGATCTATCCAGGGACATTCGATCCCATTACGCACGGCCATGTCGACATTGTTACCCGGGCCTCCAGAATGTTTGACAAGGTATTCCTTGCTATCGCAGAGAGCACTGACAAGAATATATTATTCTCAATGGACGAACGGATTGATCTGGCAAAGACTGCATTGGCATCCGTGGAAAATATCGAAGTATGTAGCTTTGACAAGCTGGTGACGGATGTTGCACGTGATCTGGAGGCAAAGGTCATCGTACGCGGCATCAGGGCCGCCGCCGACTTTGATCACGAATTCCAGATGGCTGGCATGAACAGAAAGTTGTATGCAGAAGCAGAAACCATATTTTTAAGACCTGCCGAACATTTAAGTTTTATCTCGTCCACTTTGGTAAGGGAAATTTCATCATTGGGGGGGGATGTTAGCCAGTTTGTGCACAAAGATGTGCTGGCAGCGCTTGCCAGGAAATTTCCAAAATAAAAATTAGATCGTAAAAACTAAACAATAAAAATATTATTATTTAATGAAAATCGTCATTCGATATTTTGTTAATGTTCTATGTCTGTTTTCCCCATGTCTGTTTGCTATCTCACCACTTCAGGCACAAACACCTCCCAACGCTGCTGTAGCAACAGCGCACCCATATGCAACCGATGCAGGTATCGAAATCTTGCAAGCAGGAGGTAATGCCTTTGATGCTGCCATTGCCATAACTGCCGCACTCGCTGTCGTCGAGCCATATAGTTCTGGTCTGGGTGGCGGTGGCTTCTGGTTATTGCACCGCGCAGTAGACGGCAAACAAATCATGATTGATGGACGAGAAGTTGCGCCATCATCGGCAAACAAAGACATGTACCTGGATAAAAATGGTGACGTCATAAAAGGGGCATCCATTAATGGGCCAAGGGCCGCCGGGATACCCGGCGTGCCAGCAGGCATGGAGCATTTAGCAAAAAATTATGGCCGTCTGTCCTTAAGAGAAACTTTGGCACCGGCGATTAGATTTGCCGAACAGGGTTTTCCTGTAACAGAGCGTTACCAGAAATTGGCAACTTATCGACTGAAAATTATGCAGTCATATCCATCAACTTCCGCCATCTTTCTTGATGAGAATCAAATCCCTGGTTTAGGAGTTAAAATTATCCAGAATGATTTGGCAGAGACCTTAAGGCAAATAGCGGTGCATGGCACGACCTATTTTTATACCGGTGGTCTGGCTGCACGTATGGTGGAAAACATACGTCATAATGGCGGGATCTGGCGTACAAAAGATTTAAGTTCATACAAAATAATCGAGCGTGAGCCTGTGGTTTTTAATTACAAAGACTTGCGTGTTATATCTGCACCGCCACCTTCATCTGGCGGTATCGTACTGGCCCAGATATTTGCCATGCTTGAAGGATTCGATCTAAAAGCGGCTGGTGACACTGATAAAAAACATATTATTATCGAAGCAATGCGACGTGCTTATAGAGATCGCGCTGCATATCTGGGCGATCCGGATTTCATCAATATTCCAGAACAAAGACTGTTGGATAAAGACTATCTTGAGGGTCTGGCTATCACTATCGATCCGGAACGGGCAACACCCAGTTCAGTGTTGGGGGATATCCCTGTTTCTCAACAAACCGGCACACAAACGACACATTTTTCGGTGATCGATGAAGAAGGTAACAGGGTCTCAGCAACACTCAGTATTAACCTGCCCTTTGGATCAGGCTTTGTTGTTCCAGGGACAGGCATCCTGTTGAATAATGAAATGGATGATTTTTCAGCCAAGGCGCGGATACCGAATGCCTACGGTCTGATAGGCGACCAGGCGAATGCCATCGAGGCAGGCAAACGCCCGCTCTCAAGTATGTCACCGACGTTTATCGAGACAGAGTCCAGAGTAGGAATTTTAGGTACGCCCGGAGGCAGTCGCATCATCAGCATGGTGCTGCTTGGCATTCTTGATTTTGCCGATGGATATCTGCCAAATTCATGGGTATCAGTTCCACGTTATCATCACCAATATCTTCCAGATGAGGTGCAGTTTGAAAAGGGTGGGCTTGGTATTTTGCAACAACGCGCACTTGAAAAGCGCGGACATGTTTTGAGTGAAAAAAACCGACGTTATGGAAACATGCAAGCCATTTTATGGGATAAAAAAATCAATCAAGTATTTGCTGACAGCGATCCCAGGGGCGAAGGCAAGGCAGTGGTAATTTCACAATGAAGGGTTTTGTTTAACGCCACCATCAACCGTTTTGGTGCTTTGGCGCGTTTTTGCGTACGCAAAACAAGTGTCGAAATACCGAAATCGGTTGCATGGATTTGTTAAGAATTGTTCAGGCCATAATAGATTCATTGTTAGTGCGCATGGTGAGTTAATTTGCTACCGGAGCAGTTCAAGAAATCCATCCGGTGCTGGTGTCTCGAAGGTGAGTCGCTTGCCGGTCTTTGGTCGCGTAATACTCAGGCGCAATGCATGCAGCCCCATGCGCGGTCCATCAGTACCATAACGGGGATCGCCAACCACAGGATGCCCTAGCCAGGCCAAGTGGGTACGAATTTGATGTTGTCGCCCGGTCTGCAGTTGAACTTCAAGCAGTGCCCGATTCTTTACCGTCCGCAGGGTATCAAAATGCGTGATGGCTTTTTTGGCTTCCGGATGTGGGCCGACATGCATATGATACTTCTCTGAATCCATTCTCAAGGGCTGATCAATGCTCCCTTGACTTGGATTGGGGCAACCTTCAACCACCGCAAGATATATTTTTTCGGCGCCGGACCATCCCTCATTAACTGCTTCGCGCATCTCGCGAGAAGTTGCAAACAACAACACACCCGAGGTATCGCGATCGAGACGATGTACCGGCCATAGATTAACATGACGTTTGGGTCGTGAGAGCTGGTTGCGAAGAATTGCAAGCGCATGGTGTTTGTTTTCATCGACTGTTGCCACAGACAACAAGCCTGCAGGTTTATTGATGGCGATAAGATCGCGGTCCGAATACAAGATCTCCAACTGGGAAGTCCCACGTTGCCTGGTCTTTTCCGCTGCCCGAACTTCCACATCGTCGCCGGCTTTGAGTTCGTGATCATACTGCGTGATAGACTGACAATTGACAAACACGCATCCAGCTTTCAGCCGTTGTTTTATTTTGTTGCGTGTCCAGCCTTTTAGCTGAGTGTTGAGGAAAGTGAGAAGACCAGTAGCCTTGCTCGCTCGTAATCTGTCAGACATAAAATGTCATTCTCCAGCCTGATTTTCCAGGAATGCTCTAGACATAATTATCATCGCCTAACGCTTAAGCTCACCTGACGGGCGACACAGAGTGTAGCGAAGCGAAACGGCGTGTTGACTGGTCAGGTGCAGCGCATTGTTATAGCTTTTATTCAACATTTTTTAAAACAGCTTCTTCTGGGTTTTCAATTGCTGATAAAATATTTTCAGCAACTTTATCAATTAACTGACTACCCCAAAAAGGATCGCTTACATCATAGTAAATAACACGAATGTGTTTAAGGTCAAATGGCACATCAACTTCATTTGATGATACTAGTACGACTGGCTTTTGTAGAGCATGAGCTAACCCTAGTTCGTAAAACACGTTTGGATTTCTGTTTGTAAGTTCTGCGACTAATACTTTAGCTGAATGTATGCCAGACCAAATTTGATCCATTATTTTTCCAGTACCAAAAATCTCGTTATCTGCTCTAACAGGAGATAACCCTGCTTTTTCAATAGCAGGCTGATATATCTTGCTGTAGTAAGAGCCTATAGGTTCTGCAAATGGCATCATGATAAAACATGTATCGCCACTTTTTACTTTTGCAGATTTTTCTAATTTACTAAATGATTCTTCTTTTTTTACTCTTGCTGTAGATTCTGATGATATGTCTAGAACTCTCCATTTTCCATCATGTTCTTTTATCAGCTCGGCTTTATTTAAAGTATCAATAAATATTTCTTTAAACTCAGATATTTTATCTGAAGGTATCTTATATTTATCGGAAAGTGTATTTATGAAGAATTGATCATCAGGCAAATTCTCACCACGATAATGAGTATAAACATCGGATATAACAGGTGCCTTTAAAACTGCCGAGCGTAATCCTGTTATTAGAGAATCTTTTTGTTGCGGTTTTAGTATGTTTCGCGCAATTTCTGTAAGTTTAACTTTTCCAGCTTCTGGTCTTTCAAGCAGCCCAAATTTAATTGCTGAGCTCAACTCACTAGAGTAGGGACCAGCATTATATTTAACTCCAATAAACTCTGCTGTTTCTCGATCGGTGCATTCACGCCCAGCATTTTGATCCAATATTCCTTTGGGTATCCTCAATGACCTATCCAATGAATGCCTAGGATAATTAGGAACTTTTGTTGCAGCTTTTTTCTTTGTTACTTTCTTTTTAGGCATAAACTATCTCCTATGTGATTTTGGCTATAACTATAAGTAGACACCCTAAAAGCTCTATGGGCGCTCGGCTTTTCGGGTGTCTAATCATCTGGGTTTAAATAAGAACAACAACTTAGGTTCTTATTAGGGAGCCTAATTGGAATTTAAAGTGGACACGGTGAAAACCTCCGTTTTTTCATTTGCTTGGTAGATGGTTAAGTATAGACGGT
>SMWN01000086.1 GCA_004356415.1 Gammaproteobacteria bacterium | reverse complement strand
TTCAGACTGGGTCGTGACATTAGAGTCTTCATCATCTTTCTTGCTGCGCTTTTCAATCAGCCCCTGTTTGCCTTGATTGTCATTGCAATGATCATGAATATCGAAGTTGTCCGCCGCATCTTCGTATGTATGACTGATGAGACAGTATGAATAAATTCAGATAAACATCCTATTGCCGTCAAAAAACGACACCATTATGGCGTCGTCTGCGTAACACACGGATTGGCCGTCATAACAATTTTAGTTTTTCTTTCTCCGACGCTGCACGTTGTTCGAGCACTCCATCGATAAGTCCATACTCTATGGCCTCTTGCCCACCCATGAAATGGTCTCGCTCTGTGTCTGTATGGATCCTCTTTGTTGTTTGCCCTGTATGTTTGGCCAGGATCTTGTCAAGTTGCTGACGGTTTCTTTGGATCTCCCTTGCATGAATTGCCATGTCCGAGGCCTGTCCATCGATGTCTCCCCGAGGCTGATGCAGCATGATCCGGGAATTTGGTTGACAGTATCGTTTCCCCGCTGCACCACCCGCAAGCAGTATCGACCCCATACCGGCAACCTCACCGATGCATAGGGTATTGATGTCGGGTCCTACGAACTGCATGGTGTCATAAACCGCCAACCCTGCGCTGATTGAGCCACGTGTGGAATTGAGATACAGATGGATGTCTTTATCAGGATTCTCAGATTCCAGGTAAAGCAACTGTGCAACTATCAGATTAGCGGACTCATCCAGGAGTGGGCCCACCAGAAATATGACTCGTTCCTTAAGCAGTCGGGAGAAAATATCATAGGCGCGTTCCCCCCGCGGAGTAATCTCGATGACTGTTGGTATCAGGTCAAGTGCCCGGATGTCGTTGCAGTATGATTTGTATTGAAACTCAGCCATTGATTTATATTCCAATGTTTAATTGCTTATACCATAGCACTAATGATAGTAAAATTTCATCAACTTACACGACAGAAATATTTCATTATAAAATACAATGGTTCGATGGAATCCTTTGTGATCATAATAATCGCTTGAGAAATACTTTCATTTCTTTGGCCGCCTGTATGTCTCCCTTGTTTTCGGCGATTTCAATGCCCTGTTTGTATACCTTAATGGCCTCATCATTTTTACCTGACCTAGCCAATGCCTTACCATAGAGCTTCCAAGCGGCAGAGTAGTCTTGGTCGAATTGCAATGCCTGGGCCAGATGTTCAATTGCCGGTTCATACTCATGCAAATTTAAATAAGCATTGCCCAAACTGAACCGTATCAGGGCATTATCCTGCCCCTGTTCCAGCATCGATAGTAGATTGGATACCATCTGCTTAGGCATTAGTCACGTTGCCCTTAGTTACCTTGTCCTTAATTGTGTTGTCCTATGAATATCGCCTCGTTACGAAAACCGGAATCGGTATCACCTATCAACCCTTCTTCCCTATAAACAATGACATCCAGATCTTCACACAGGCTTAATAATTCGTTTTTACCAAGCCGGAATGTTTCATTTATTGGGCTCGACTCTTGTACGTAGGCTCTGGTGAATGTTTGGTAGAAGAGTAAACCATTTTTACGAAGCGCCGCAATAATATCAGGTATGATCTGCCGATCAAGAAAATGGCTTACGACAATCACATCAAACGAATTTTTTTCTGGTGGTCTTGCCACAATATCCCTGACTTCCGTATTAAGATTAAGATCCAGAGATTTCGCAGCAGCATTTAGCTTTTCAATCGCAACTGAGGAAATGTCCCATGCATGGGTTTGCAGATTATGTTGCGCCAGGAACAGGGCGTTTGCACCAAGTCCTGACGCAAGATCCAGTGCCAACCCTTCAACAGGAAGTAAATGTTGAAATTCATGCAGTACGTAAGCCGGCGATAAATTTGCTGTTGCTACAGTTTGCCCCTTTGATTGATACCTTTCATTCCATTTATCAGACTCTTTATTGGACCCGGGGGAAGCCATTTATTTGCGCCAGAATGTAGGGGAAAATAATACCAGTAGCGTAAATATCTCCAAACGCCCCATCAGCATTGCCAAGCAGAGTATCCATTTTGCGGTGTTGTTAATGTTGTCATAATGTGTACTGACATCGCCTAAGCCCGGCCCAAGATTATTCATACATGCAGCCATCGCAGAGAAGGCTGTAACTGTATCAAGACCCGCTGCCATTAATAGGAGCTGCAGAAATATGTATACAAAGATATATGCTGCAAAAAATCCCCAGACCGCGTTTATCACTCTTTCCGGTAGCGGTTTGTTATTTATTTTAATGATAAATATGGCGTGGGGATGAATCAGTCGCTTAATTTCACGCATGCCCTGTTTGAAAAGGAGCAACATCCGAACGACTTTGAGACCACCACCGGTGGAACCTGCACAAGCGCCAATAAAACTTGCCAAAAGCAATAAAACAGGCAGGAAGTTTGGCCAGTTTTGATATTGAGTTGTTGTAAAGCCTGTTGTCGTCGCAATAGAGATGCTCTGAAAGATTGCATCCATGATCATCGTGGACGTATCTGCATAATCCGAGGTTAATGTCAGGTAGATGCAGCAGATCAGACAAACTGCCCCTAGAATGCTGAGGTAAGCCTTGAACTCTGTGTCTTGCCAATAGGGCAGGGTGCTGTTGTCCCGCCAGGCAAAAAAATGCAAGGAGAAATTAATGCCTGAAATCAGCATGAAAACGATGGCTATCGTATCAATCAATTTACTATTGAAATAGCCCATACTTGCATCATGCGTAGAGAAGCCACCAATAGAAACCGTTGAAAAACTATGACTGATAGCATCAAAAAAAGTCATGCCAGCCAGCCAGTAAGACAAACAGCAACTCACGGTCAAACCAAGATAAATATACCAGAGGGCTTTTGCGGTCTCGGTGATTCTTGGTGTCAATTTTGAGTCTTTCATAGGTCCTGGCGTTTCAGCACGGTATAACTGCATACCACCAATACCGAGGATGGGTAAAATAGCAACAGCGAGAACAATGATCCCCATGCCACCTAGCCATTGCAGTTCCTGACGATAAAACAAGATTGATTTTGGCAGATTATCGATACCGGTGAGTATCGTTGCACCGGTGGTGGTTAAGCCCGACAGTGATTCGAACACAGCATCGGTAAAACTTAAATGTAGCGTCTCTGATAAAACAAACGGAATTGAGCCGGTAAAACCCAGACCTACCCAAAACAGCACAACAACAACGAAGCCATCCCTGAGCTTTAATTCATTACGAATATTTCTGACGGGTAACCAGAGAAATAAGCCCGTGGCGATAATAATAGAAAATGCAGTGAGGAAGCCTTGCAGGCTGTGATCATTACTCCACCATGCAATGGTTATGGGGGGTAACAATGTCAGACTAAACAGACTGAGTAAAATCCCCAGTATTCGTTGAACGACTGCGTATTGCATTGTGTTTGTTGGCCAAAAGAAGTTTATAGAAAAGTGATGCCCACCTGAAACAATCGTTCGATTTCAGGTGCTTGTTTCTTGTCTGCTACCAGTAAGATGACATGGTCTTCGGCTTCTACAATAATATCATGATGCGCAAGGAGAACTTTATCCCCGCGAACGAGAGCGCCAATACTTGTTGCTGTCGGTAAGACAATTTCTTCAATCATACGGCCGACAACATTGGAAGAATTTTTGTTACCGTGGGCGATTGCTTCGATCGCCTCAGCAGCCCCTCTGCGTAGGGGATGGACTGCAACCACATCACCCTTCCGGATATGAGCCAAAATTGTGCCGATGGTTGCTTGTTGGGGAGAGATGGCAATATCAATGACATTGCTTTGTACCAAATCGACATACCCGGCACGGTTGATTAATGCCATTACCTTACGTGCGCCAAGCCGCTTGGATAGCATACATGAAATAATATTTGCTTCATCCGCATTGGTTAGTGCGCAGAAGATATCAGTTTCATCTATGTTTTCTTCTATTAGCAGTTCCTCATTAGTCGCATCACCATGCAAGACAATTGTATTTTTCAATTCTGCCGCGGCATGTTGTGCGCGTTCAAAGTCCATTTCAATCAGTTTGACCTGATAATGTCGCTCCAGCTTCATGGCCAGACGCATACCAATGTTCCCGCCACCCGCCAGCATGATGCGTTTGAATTCCCTTTTCGTGCTTCGCAAACTTTGTAACAGGGCACGCATATGCTTGGGTGCACCAATAAAGTAAAGTTCATCATCGGGTTCAACCACGGTTTTTCCATCGGGAATGATTGCCTTGCCCTGACGAAACAGGATGACTATCCGATAATCAAGCTCTGGTAAGTATTTGCCAATATCTCCTGTTCGATGGCCGACCAGAGGCCCACTATAACTTGCACGCACGGCGACCATTTGTACCTTGCCATCGGCAAACTCCAGAACCTGTAGCGCCCTTGGGTAACTGATCAGGCGTTCAATGTGTTCTGTGACTAATTGTTCAGGACTGATAAGAACATCTATCGGCAAGGCCTCTTGTGCAAAAAGGGCAGGTTTTGACAGGTATTCTTTATTTCTTACACGTGCTATTTTTGTGGGGGTATGAAATAAAGTGTATGCCACCTGACAGGCGATCATGTTGGTTTCATCGCTATTCGTCACCGCAAGGATCATATCAGCATCCTTTGCGCCGGCCTGTTCGAGTACAGAAGGATGAGATGCTACGCCGACAATCGTCTGCAGATCATATTTTTCATTCAGATTGGCCAGACACTTTGGGTTTGTATCTACCACTGTAATGTCATTTGCCTCACCGACGAGATTTGCCGCCACTGAGGAGCCGACCTGACCTGCACCTAGTATGATTATTTTCATTTTTCGGGTTCTGCAGTATGAATCGTTAATGTGATTGTCATATTAAGCCCATGCAAACGCCTGGTGATTAGAATATTTCTACTCAATCCCAATGCAATATACCTGATGCAATATAGCCAGACTTTCCCTATCTTCCAACTTATTTTGGAACATGGCTATTTTGAATCCTGATTTTTGGAGGTTATACCGAGTGATTTTAATTTGCGGTAAAGATGTGTTCTCTCCATACCCACGGCTTCTGCAACTTTACTGACACTGCCCCCCGCAAGATTGAGCTGGTGTTTTAGATATTCCCTTTCAAACTGTTCTCTTGCTTCTCGTAATGGCATGTCAAAATTAGGGTTTAAATGTTGTTCATCAGGCAGTGATGCCAGTTTTCCCTGCGCCAGTTCCAGTTCTTGTAGATCAATGTTTTCTCCTGTTCCAAGAATAAGCAGTCTCTGCACCATGTTTTTTAATTCCCTGACATTGCCAGGCCATGTATAGCTTCGCAGGTAGTTTTGTGCTGCTACAGAGAAATGTCGGTAGGGTAATCCTTCTCTTTCTGTAAAATAATCAACATAAAATTCCAGTAATTCCGGTATGTCTTCGGTGTGATCACGCAATGGCGGGACATGAATAGGCAAAATGTTTAATTGATAATAGAGGTCATCTTGGAAACGTCTTTCATTGACAAGCTCAAGGATGTCATGACTGGTAGCGGCAACAATGCGTATATCAAACGGTTGTGTCCGGGTGCTTCCGACACGTGTAAAATATTTATTGTCCAAAGTGTTTTGCAGTTTTGCCTGTAATGATGGTTCCATATCTGCAATGTCCTTGAGAAACAAGGTGCCGCCTTCTGCCTGTTCAAAAAAGCCAGCTCTGTCTTTATCATGCTCATCGCTGCCAAAAAATTCCATCAGAAAATTATCCGCGGACAGGGCAGATATCCCAACACTGATAAATACTTCTTCAGATCTGGAACTTTGATTATGTAGATAGCGTGCAAAGAGTTCCTTGTCTGTGCCTGATTCCCCGGTAATCAAAACGGGCGTACTGTGTTCAACAATCTGCAAAATCTGTTGCCTCAGGTTTTGTAAGATTTTGCTTTTGCCAATAGGCGTATCAACTCTTTGGCCATGATCTCTGAGGCGTGTGTTTTCCTTCTGTAGAGATCTATTGTCCAGGGCATGTTTAACCGTGAGGATTAACTTAGCGAGTGAGAGAGGTTTCTCGATAAAATCATAAGCACCAAGGCGAGTTGCCTCGACGGCAGTTTCAACCGTGCCATGACCGGAAATCATAATAACAGGTACATTTATATGGCCCGATTCATTCCATTGTTTGAGTAAGGTAATGCCATCAACATCTGGCATCCAGATATCGAGCAGAATCAGATCAGGATTAAAATTCTCACGAATGCCATCAGCTTGCGTGGCATTTTCGGCGACTGCAACTTCAAAATCCTCATCCTCAAGTATTTCCTTAATCAGACTTCTAATGTCCGGTTCATCATCCACGACCAGAATTTTGCCTGTTGTCATGCAGTTATTCCTGCTTCGCTTTTCACATTGTTATGTTGTTTCTGTATTAAGGGTAATCTGATTGTCGCACATACACCGGGTTTGTCTTTATTGTTCTCGAGCCAGACGACGCCATTATGCTCTTCAATAATTTTCTTTACGATAGCAAGACCTAGCCCCATTCCCTTTGTTTTTGTGGTTACATAGGGTTCAAAGATATGCTCCATGATATCCTTCGCTATTCCAGGCCCGGAATCCCTGATTAAAATTTCTACATATTCTGTACCCGTTGTAGAAATACAACGGGTAGTGATATCCAACATCGGATCGTTACTATTTTCGCAGGCATCGAATGCATTTTTCAGCAGGTTATTTAAAACTTGTCTGAGTCTGCTTACGTCAGCGTTTACCATTGGCAGCTCAGGTTCAAGATCCAGTGTAACCTCTGTCTTTTGATCCAGGTGGGTAAATAGATCAAGCACTTCATTAATTAGCGCATTGATATCCATGGCCTGTGCTTGTATCTCCGGAGTTCTTGCATAGTCTGAGAATGTGTTCACCATATCCTTCATTGTTTCTACTTGCTGAACAATAGTATTTGTCAGCCGATCAAGAATATCTGCATCTGCCTGGTTCATGGTGTGAAGATATTTGTGACGCAATCTTTCAGCCGCAAGTTGTATTGGTGTTAATGGGTTTTTTATTTCATGTGCAAGTCTGCGCGCCATCTCGCTCCATGCAGCATTCTTCTGTCCCTGGATAAGTTCCGTGATGTCATCGAATACGATGATATAACCCTCTTTTTCATCCTGTGTTAACGAGTGCGGTGTTCCACTGCACATTAAAATCTGTCGGCCACTATTACCGAAGAGTGTGATCTGTTCGCGCCAATCCTGTTCGGCATTGTTATGGGACTGGATGGTTGCATGCAAGGGCTCAAGATAATGATACTCCTTACATATATTTTCCAGAGACTTTCCCGTAACAGAATCAATGGGCATCCCCAGGATTTGACCCGCACTGATATTTGACGTGCGTAATATTTTATCATGGTCAAACACCAGTACCCCGGAGGAAAGCCTGCCCAGTACTGCTTCAAGATAAGCCTGCTGGGTTTCGGCCTCATGCTGGCTGCGCCTTGCAGCATCGCGTGCCTGTGCAATCTTTTGTGTCATTTCATTAAAAGAAGCAACCAAAAATCCAAGTTCATCATTACTTGGTATGGGTATTTGGGTGTGGTAATCCCCTTCAGCGACTGCCCTGGTCCCTTCAGCCATATCCCTTATTGGTGCCACATGCCTTTTAGCAAAATAAAAAGCAGTCCAAACCGTTGCGAAGACACTGAACAGAAGAACCAGTGTTAGGATTAAAACAAAACTTAGTTTCAGTTGCTCGCGCAGATAAGAGAGTTCCTTATATTTGATATAAGAGGTCTGAATATTATTGGCTAGGCTATTTATCTGCTTAGAAACAGGGTAAAGCGCCTGAACGATTCTGGGATTACTGCCCACGCTTAAACTAGGTACGTTAACGACGACACGGATTTGTAGGCCTGCGTCAATCACATTATCTAGACCAGTGTAGCTACCGCCCTGCTGAAGCTGCAATAAAATGGTACTACTCGGTCTGTCAGGGATAATGCTTGTTGTATCCTCAGAACTTGAGGTGATAATGCCACCTTTTCGATTGAGTAGTGTTATTTCACTGGCATTACTACGTGTTCGTAATCCATCAATTTCGAAGGGCATCGCTACATCTGATATCTCTGATATCTCTCCCGCGATTTGCTCTGTTTCTTTTAACAATTCTCTCATACGTATATCAAGAGAGAGCCGACTTAATACCAGTGAATCATCCAGTGCCTGTTCAACGCGCAGATCAAACCAGCTATCAATACCCCGATGTAAAAAATCTAGCGAGAAAAGATAAACAATTAATACGGGCGTAACTGAGAGTGCGGTAAACATACCAATCATACGCACTGTCATACGTGTTCCAGGAATATGTTTACGGCGTTGATGAATCAGGTGTCTGAGATTCAGGAATATGAGCGTCACTAATGCGCAAAGGCCAATAGTGATAAAGATTAATAATTCCGAATACAGACGACTGAACTGTGATGAATCTTTAAGCGCATTGCTCATCATGAGTAAGGAAACCAACATGCAGGCAAACAAAACGATACCACTATAAAGGATTAATGTGCCGGGTCGTTTCATTCCGAGTCGTTTCACTGCTGAATCGTCCATTTAAACCAGGGGCTTGATAGCTGCCAATCGGAGGTGATATAAGCTGAAAGTCTTAATGGTGCAGGCAACGATTCTGTGTTTAGTCGGGTACGTATCTGTGTGGTATATGTCTCCCCCGGTTCCAGAGTGGCGGCTCCAATAAAAGGGTAATCTCTGATTGTCCCCAGAAATTCGAGTGCATGAGATAAACTCTGGAAATGACGTTTGATACCCGTATTGAGATCGGTGACCAGATATTGGTTGCTAATCGGGTGGTGTTCAAGTCTTTTACTTAATGTTGCCTTGAAAATAATTTTATCCCATAACCATTTTCTAGTCTGCCTGGCCTGTATTTCTATATCGATGTGTAAGGCGATACCATGCTCAAGAGCCTTCAGTACTTCCTGGCTGAAATGATATTGTATATCCGCATCGATTAGGTATTCTGCTTCGCCCGGTTTTAATTGAGCATTTTCTACAATGAAGCCATCTGTTAAATCGGCATAGAGCACTGCTGGGCACAGGAACAAACTCGCCAGAACGGAGCGGATAATGAATCTACCCGCCTCAGGTTTTATACAATTGAGCATAATAAAATCCATCCATTGCATTTTCACCTGGCAGAATTTGCCGACCATATTTTGTCGCCTTGCCCCAACTGGTCTGTATTGGTATCGCCTTAACATCATGATGTTTATTTATAAAAGCAGCGATTTGCTCGTCATTCTCTGTCTTGAATACTGAACAGGTAATATACAACAACTTGCCACCTTTTCTTAACAATGGCCACAATGCATTTAGAATTTCAGCTTGAAAAACAGTAGCATTTTGAATATCTTCAGGCGTTCGCAAATACTTGATATCAGGATGTCTGCGTATCACACCAGAAGCGCTACAAGGCGCATCAATCAATATGCGATCAAAGGGCTTGTTGTCCCACCAATTATTTGGCGCGCACACATCATTTTGTATTAACGTTGCCTTGAGTCGGATGCGATCCAATGTGCTTACAAGCTTTTTAAATCTGTGTGGTTCCATCTCAATGGCAACTGCTTCTCCCAATGTTGGCATGTTTTCCAGTAGATGGGCCAATTTCCCGCCTGGCGCCGAACATGCATCAAGTATTCGCTCACCGGGTTGTGGATCCAGTAAGGGTATGGCAAGTTGAGCCGCCAAATCCTGTACAGAGATATGACCTTCAGAAAAATCAGGGAGCATTTTCACACTCACAGGGTGAGTCAGCACGATACCATTTTCATTCAAATTTGACGCTCGACCTTCTATTTCGGCAGTTTCTAATTTTTTTAGATAGTGCTCTCTGTCCGTGATACGGGAATTCACTCTCAAGCTCATGGGTGGAGGGAGATTGTTTTCTTTGATGATTGACTGCCAGCACTCGGGATATTCATTTTTATATAGGTTCAGTAGCCAATCAGGATGTTCGTGTCTGGCGGATGCATTGCCGGCGATGAGATTAGAAAATTTTTCTTGTTCCCTTTGATAGCGCCTTAATATTGCATTAATCAGATTTTTTGCCCAATGTTTTTTCAATTCCATACAACTCTCTACCGTTGCGGAAACAGCAGCGTGGTCGGGAGTTCGCATATGATGGATTTGATACAGACCAATCAGGATAAGTGCTCTTATATCACCATCTTTCTTTTTAAATTTTTTATCCAGTAGCATACTCAGGATAAAATTCAGGCTGTTGTAGTGGCGTAATACGCCATAACAAAGCGCCTGCGCGAAGGCTCGTTCTCGTTGATCAGCCATCTCGTCTAATTCAATGGATACGAGCATGGAAAGCGATTGATGATCTTCAAATACTTTAGACAGGATTTGCGATGCTACTGCGCGGGCCTGCATTGATGTTGGTTTTGCTTTAATGACAGTACTCCGTCAAGGTTGCATTAATGGATTCAGTTGGCCTGTCAGCGTTCATGGCACGGCACGCAGTGAATGGCCATAGTCCTTTTCCTTCGAAAGATATGTAACGCTGCCATGAACGCTGACAGGCCAACCCTTCGGGCACCACTGAGATGTTCCGCCACTGCGTTACAGCACTTGACAAGGACGCTGCCATTGCCTGCGTACTGTGCCTTGTTGCGAAACATCTCAGTGATGCTGAGCCCATTAATGCAACCTTGACGGAGTACCAGCACCAAAAGCTGGATTGCCATTAAGGAAATCAGCCACAGTCATGGCACGTTTACCTTGAGGCTGTAACTTTAAAATCCTTAATACACCCTTACCTGTCGCTACATCGATACCGGCTTTGTTACAGTTAAGAACCTTGCCCGCGGTGGAGATTAATTCGGTATCAAGAATTTCTGCCTGCCATAGTCGCAAAGGTAAACCTGCCAGTTCCGTATGACACACCGGTGCTGGATTAAATGCACGTATCGCGCAGTCAATATTGCTTACGGCTTGTGACCAATCGATCCTGGCGTCTAATTTTGTGATTTTATCCGCGTAGGTGGCTTGTGAGTTATCTTGGGCAACGGGCTGCAGATTCCCGGAAACCACGGCATCTAATATCTTAAGTAAGCATTTACTACCGATACTAGCCAATCTATCATGCAATATTCCTGATGTATCAGAGGAGTTTATCGGACATTTTTCCTGTAACAAGATGGGGCCGGTATCCAGACCATTATCCATCTGCATAATGGTAATACCTGTCTCACGGTCTCCTGCCTGGATTGCACGTTGAATCGGTGCCGCCCCTCTCCATCTGGGGAGCAGTGAGGTATGCACATTAATACAGCCATGGGTGGGTCCATTTAGGATATTTTCAGGCAATAACATTCCGTAGGCGACGACAATCATTAAGTCCACCTCGGAAAACACTTTTCCCATGGCCATTAATTCAGATTTCGAAGGTTGTAAGACTGTCAGGCCGTGTTCCAATGCACGTTTTTTTACAGCACTTGAGGCTAGTTTGCGACCTCGACCTGAGGGCCTGTCGGGTTGGGTCAGCACCACACTGATTTGGTACTCTGATTTTTCCAGCAGTGCGCCCAGCATGGTTGCTGCCAGCTCAGGTGTTCCGGCAAAGGCCAAGCGTAATTTTCCCTGGGGTAGTTTTTCCGGGCATGGTATCTGGTGAGTCACAAGATTTTTGCTTGATGCTTTTCTTGTTTTTCTTGTTTTTCTTGTTTTTCAAGTTTTTTGCGTAAACGTCGTCTTTTCATGGGAGAGAGATAATCGATAAATAATTTCCCATCCAGATGATCGATTTCATGCTGAATACATACAGACAACAGGCCATCAGCCTCACTTTTGATTACTTTACCTTCGAGATCCTGAAAGCGATATGTGATTCTCTCGGCCCGAATTACAGTGTCATAGTATTCAGGTAATGAAAGGCAACCCTCCTGACTTTCTTTAGTCCCTTCAGAAGATAAAATCTCCGGATTAATCAAATAGATAGCTTCATTTTTATCTTCTGATAGATCAATGACGACAAGACGTTTATGAACATTCACCTGTGTTGAGGCAAGTCCAATACCATTATATTCGTACATTGTTTGCAGCATATCCTTTGCCAAAATAAGGCAAGATTCATCCACTGTTTCAATAGGAACAGCTTTTTTGCGTAATCCTAGATCTGGATAATGTAAGACTTCTAGTACTGCCACCGGGTTTTTAAAAACTCCATTGCTTGGTAACTCACTGATAGTATACAGAAAAATGATTATTTCGTAACAAAGAAGCGAATAAAGCGTGATCTTACTTATATTTCGCGATATTTTTTGCTAATCTACATTAAGGAACGTATGTAAGGTAATAATCATGTTTAAGAAAATATATTTTTTATTAGCGTTTTTATCGCTCGCATCTATTTCGATTGCCGACACGGTAACGCTAAACCCTGATCGTCCTGACGAATATGTCGTCCAAAAGGGTGACACGCT
>SMWN01000085.1 GCA_004356415.1 Gammaproteobacteria bacterium | reverse complement strand
GTGATGTAACACTCAAAAACGCAGCAAAAAGTAACGAGCGGTAAAGAAAAGGCATCTGGTTTTTCCCTATTAAAATATATATTTATAGCACTCCATTAAATATACTACATAATATACTAATTAATATAGATAAATTTAAATATATATCATTATAATTTTAAGGTAAATTTAAATTTGTGATTAGTGAATAACAATTATTCTTAGCTTATTCAGCTATTACAAGTTGTTCTGGGGTAATTTGGGCCGATCATAGGGAACCACCAGTGAGACTTTACCAGACTGGTGCAGTGATTTAATTTCTCGCCAGTATTCTGCGGTTAATAATTCACCATGAACGACAAGGAATAGGGAACGTAGTTCCTTGTCCATGGAAAGAAACGTGATAAATTCTTCTGGAAACATATCGTTTGGACCGACGTAATACCAAGCCTCTGAGCGCAGCTCGTCAACATCATCATTTGCATTCGGAATATCCCGGAAATTACAGGCGGTGATCAAACTGACTTCATCATAGTCATAGAAAATGATTCGGCTGTGTCGTGTGACACCAAAATTTTTTAATAATAGATCCCCGGGGAATATATTGGTTCGCGCCAGATCCTTAAGGGCCTGTCCATAATCGAGAACTGCCTGCTCAGCCTTTTCACGGCTTACTTCATTAATATACAAGTTAAGTGGCCGTACACGACGTTCAATGTAGACATGCTTAATCAATAAATTATCATCAACTACTTCTACTGAATTTGATGCTTCCTGTAACAATTCATCAAGTAGTTCCGTGGAAAAACGATTGACTGGAAACTTAAGGTTCAAGAATTCTTGCGTATCAATCATGCGTCCAGCACGGTCATGCTTGGACACAAGTTTGTATTTTTCGATAACTTGACTACGAGTAATCGTTTTAGGGTAACCAAATTTGTCCCTGATAATTTTGAAGACTAAATCATATGAAGGTAAAGTGAAGACAATCATGACCAGGCCTCTATCACCATCAGTATGTACGAACTGATCAGAAGTCGATTTCAAATGTTCGGTAAAGATTCTGTGCCTTTCGGTCTTGCCTTGTCTAAGTCTGCCTAAAACAGTGTAGAGTTCATCAATCGGTTTTCTGGGTAATATGGAATGAATAAAATGTACCGCACCTACAACCGAGTTAGGATCAGCAAAGTAGTAGGAACGTGTATAACTAAATACAATACTAACCTCTTCCTCTGACATAAGCACTGCATCAATGACGATACCTTTCCCGGTATTTTTAAAGGCAATTACAATCGGTGATATGCTATCGCGCATGATGATTCTTCCGATGAGATAAGCGCGTTCTGATTGATAAAAAAATGAGTCGATGAATTCAAATCTTAGGTATTCATTTTTTTTGCTAAATTTTGATTCCACAAACTGAATAATGTCACTGTTAATTGATTTTGCATAAGGTACTGTGAATGAAAAGTCATTCAGTATCGCCCCAAAGATCTTTTCAGTGGATCCCCAGAAGGGATAGCGTTTTAGATTAAGTGATTTTAATAATTCAATATCAGCATTGAGATTTGATGAAACAAATTCGAGCTTGGCGTCTACACCAACCGTGCCAAAGATTCTTCTTGTCACAGAATTAAAGAAAGTCTTAATAAAGCCAGCGTCCGGAACCTTCTCCAGCCGTCTGCCAAAATAGGCGCGGATTGCATTCCAGAGTTCACGATCCTTAACTCGAGTGCCCATGTGACGTCTTAACGCGAGGACAATGCGCCTGACAGACTTTTCGTATAAATCTACGCGTTCAACGATATCCTGTTGATGGCCCTGCCAGTCGCGCCTTTCGAAACGGGTTCTGGCACGGCGCGTTATCCGATGAAATAAATTGTTATAGTGGACAAATCCATCATAAATGATCTGTGATAATTCGGTGATCAGCTTTCTATCTGGCTTTTGTGCCATTGTGATGCCTCAAATTACATATTTGAAATCATTGCATCAGCAAATTCACTGCATTTAATTTCAGTTGCATCATCCATCAATCTGGCAAAGTCATAGGTGACAGTTTTGTCTCTGATCGTTGTATTCATCGCACTAATGATAAGGTCAGCAGCATCTGTCCAGCCTAGGTAGCGCAACATCATCTCACCTGACAGAATCAATGAACCGGGATTCACTTTATCAAGATTTGAATATTTTGGTGCTGTGCCATGGGTGGCCTCGAAGATCGCATGCCCCGTGTCATAGTTAA
Organism: Gammaproteobacteria bacterium; assembly: GCA_004356415.1. Lineage (GTDB taxonomy): Bacteria > Pseudomonadota > Gammaproteobacteria > Eutrophobiales > Eutrophobiaceae > SMWN01. The sequence continues at coordinate 3,786 of SMWN01000085.1, read as the reverse complement.
TATTGCCACCTGGCGCAATTCCAATCCCACCAACCTGTGCAGCGAGCGCATCTGAAAGATAATCACCATTCAAATTCATTGTTGCAATGACATCAAAATCCTTTGGTCGTGTGAGTATCTGCTGTAATGTAATATCAGCAATGGCGTCTTTAACAAGAACTTTTCCTGAATCCAACGCTTCTTTTTGTTCTTGATTCGCAGCATCTTGTCCTTTTTCTGCCTGAGTGCGTTCCCACTGATTCCAGGTATAGGTGTGATCACTAAATTCTGATTCAGCAAGTTGATATCCCCAGTTTCTGAAAGCACCTTCAGTAAATTTCATAATGTTACCTTTGTGCACCAGGGTAATACTTTTTCTTTGATTGACGATTGCATACTCAATCGCTGCCTTGACTAATCTTTCGGTACCTTCTTTCGAAATTGGTTTGATGCCTATTCCGGACGATCCCGGAAAACGAATTTTTTGATATTGGTTTGGAAATGCTTCTTTAAATAATTCCAGAAAGCGGTTATTTTCATCAGAACCATTTTCAAACTCAATCCCAGCATATATATCTTCTGTGTTTTCCCTGAATATCACCATATCAACTAATTCAGGTCGTTTAATGGGTGAAGGTACGCCTGTATACCAACGTATGGGTCTGAGACAGACATAAAGATCGAGAATTTGTCTGAGGGCGACATTAAGAGAACGGATGCCACCACCAATCGGTGTCGTTAAAGGCCCCTTGATAGCAACCAGATATTCCCTACAAGTAGCTAGTGTTTCGTCAGGCAACCAGCTACCACAAAGCTGATTTGCTTTCTCTCCGGCATAAACTTCTGCCCAATGAATCTTGCGTGCTCCCTGTGAGGATTTTTCTACGGCCGCATCCAGTACCCTGACTGTAGCTGCCCAGACATCTGGGCCAATACCATCACCTTCAATGAAGGGGATGACAGGATTGTCTGGAACGTTTAGCTTGCCATTTTCAACCGTTATCCCTTCCCCATCAGATGGAATATCTATCTTGATAGCCAAATTTAACACCCCCCAAATTTATCTCTAAAGTGGTTTGGGTATAAGTGTTCCATATTCGTTGATTGATGTCACCCAGACTTGGTAGGTATTTGCACGGAACTTAAAGTAGCGATAGAGTCTACGTTAAATAATGACAACTCACACAGGATTCAGGCTGGTTTTGATGTTAAAGAGAAGGAAATATATTTAAAGTGATTTATAGAGATGCCCCCAATAAATTTTTGATCATTATCTTCTTTCTATTCTGTTTAAGTAATGCAAATGCAGAGGTTTACAAATGGATCGATGAAAATGGAAAAGTAGTCTATGGCGATAAGCCAACATCAAGTGATGCCGAGCAAATAAAAATAAAAAAAACTCCTGTGCAGGATCCATTAGTACAGGAACGATATGAAAAGCAAAATAAGTTGCTGGATATAATGAAACAGGAACGTGACGAAAAAAATGCATTGAAAAAAGAAGAAAAGAAAAAGAAAGATGAACAAAATAAAATGTGCGCGGATGCAAGAAAAGAGCTAAAAAAAATAAAAGAAGCCAGGTATTTGTACGAAGATTCGGACGATCCGAATAATCCAAGAATTTGGACTGACGAAGAACGTAAAGCTACAGAAATAGAGTTTGAAAATTATATAAAAAAGAATTGTTAGCGATTTACTCAGTTAGTTAATGATTTTTTCTGAAAATCGTTGGCGTACAAAAAGGGCGGTTAGAACCGCCCTTTTTAGTTTATTGACTTATCAGTGTCATGCTACTATCACTGGGATTTCTGCAAGTTTACTCGCTGCCTTTGAAGCCGCTTCCTGATAATCATCGACCTTGTCGAAATTCAGGTAACGATAGATATCATCGGCCATGGGGTCAATTTTATCGGCAAACTCCATGTATTCTTCATAGGTAGGAATTTTGCCGAGGATTGAAACTACGGCAGCAATCTCTGCTGAAGATAGATAAACGTTGGCGCCATCACCCAGACGATTCGGGAAGTTACGTGTTGAAGTTGATACCACTGTTGAACCTGCTTCAACACGGGCCTGATTGCCCATACATAAAGAACAACCAGGTATTTCAGTTCTGGCGCCTGCGGCGTCATAGATATCGTAATATCCTTCGTCCATCAGTTGTTTCTCATCCATCTTGGTCGGGGGCACCACCCATAACCGGGTAGGTATTTTTTCACCGTACTGCTCGAGTAATTTACCTGCGGCACGGAAGTGACCAATGTTGGTCATGCAGGAGCCAAGGAAGACTTCATCAATTTTTGTCCCGGCAACTTCTGCTAATGTCTTCACATCGTCCGGATCGTTGGGACACGCAAGAATCGGTTCTTTAATCTCCGAAATGTCAATTTCGATGACTTCAGCATATTCAGCATCTTTATCCGCTTCCATCAATTGCGGGTTCTTGATCCATTCTTCCATGGCTAGCGCACGGCGTTCCAGTGTACGGGGATCTCCGTAATCATTGGTAATCATCCAGCGTAACATGGTGATATTGGAATTGAGATACTCAGTGATGGGTTCTTTATTCAGTTTGATGGTACATCCTGCTGCAGAGCGTTCGGCAGATGCATCAGACAGTTCGAACGCCTGCTCAATTTTCAGATCTGGTAGACCTTCGATCTCCAGAATACGGCCAGAGAAGGCATTGACCTTACCCTCTTTCTCAACAGTAAGCAGCCCCATTTCTATGGCTTTAAATGGGATCGCATTGACCAGATCACGTAAGGTAATGCCAGGCTGAAATTCACCCTTGAAACGTACCAGAATAGATTCAGGCATATCTAGTGGCATGACGCCAGTTGCAGCAGCAAAGGCCACCAGGCCTGAGCCTGCTGGGAATGAGATACCAATCGGAAAACGGGTATGTGAATCACCCCCGGTGCCCACCGTATCAGGTAACAACATACGGTTTAGCCAAGAGTGAATAATGCCATCGCCCGGGCGCAGGGAAACACCACCACGTGTCATCATGAAATCGGGCAGGGTGTGATGTGTTATTTTATCAATGGGCTTTGGATAGGCCGCTGTATGACAGAAAGACTGCAAGATTAGATCAGCGGAGAAGCCAAGACAGGCAAGATCTTTTAGCTCATCGCGTGTCATGGGTCCGGTGGTGTCCTGTGAACCCACCGTCGTCATTTTAGGTTCGCAATAGGTGCCAGGACGAATCCCTGCCACACCACAGGCCTTACCGACCATTTTCTGGGCCAGTGTAAAACCCTTTCCTGACTCTTTGACGGGGACGGGTTTGCGGAATAAATCTGTTTCCTCCATTGATAGCGCTTCACGTGCACGCGACGTTAGACCACGTCCGATGATCAGTGGAATACGACCCCCTGCCTGGGCTTCATCCAGTAAAATATCAGTCTTTAGTGAAAACTCGCAGAGCGTTGCACCTGTTTCGTTGTTTTTAATAATGCCTTCATAGGGATAGATATCAATGACATCACCCATATTCATTTTTGTGACATCACACTCTATGGGTAGCGCACCTGAATCTTCCATGGTGTTAAAAAATATTGGAGCAATCTTACTGCCGAGACAATAGCCACCACCGCGTTTGTTTGGAATGAAGGGAATATCATTACCCATATGCCACAAGACGGAGTTGGCCGCCGATTTACGTGAGGAGCCAGTACCAACAACATCTCCGACGTAGGCAAGCGGATGACCTTTTTCCTTGAGTGTTTCTATCTGTTTAATTGGACCAATCTTTCCTGCTTCATCTGGTTTGATTCCTTCTCGTTCCATCTTCAGCATGGCTTG
>SMWN01000084.1 GCA_004356415.1 Gammaproteobacteria bacterium | reverse complement strand
GTACAAAAAACACGATATTGAAGTTGTGGTTGATCGTTTCAAGGTGCGCCCGGATCTAAAATTGCGTCTTGCTGAATCATTTGAAACTGCAATCCGACTCTCGGGTGGTGTCGCCAGGGTCATTCCCATGGAAGATTCAGAACCGGAAGAATTGGGGCAAAAGATATCACACACAGATGAGATGGTTTTTTCCTCCCGGTTTGCCTGTAATCAGTGTGGTTATAGCCTGAACGAATTGGAACCCCGCATATTTTCATTTAACAATCCCGCCGGAGCGTGCCCCGATTGCGATGGTCTGGGCATTGAACAGTTTTTTGACCCTGCACGCGTCGTACAACATGAAGAATTAAGTCTGCCCGGTGGGGCTGTTCGTGGGTGGGACAGACGTAATGCTTATTATTTTCAACTCATTAAGTCACTTGCTATTCATTATCAATTCAAGATCGATAGCCCTTTTCGTGATCTCCCGGCTGAAGTTCGGCAAGCTATTCTTTATGGCAGTGGTGATGAAGAAATTGATTTCAAATATTTAAGTAGCAGGAAAGGCGCGGTCAACAGAAGGCATCCCTTTGAAGGGGTGATTCCCAATATGCGCCGTCGTTATCATGAAACTGAATCGAACATGGTGCGTGAGGAATTGGCTAAATATATGAATAGCCGATCATGTCCAGCGTGTCATGGCACACGATTAAACACAGCCGCACGTCATGTCTACATCAATGATCATACCTTGCCCGATATTACAGCGATGCCGGTCGAGACTAGCAGGCAGTATTTTTCAGAGTTAAAGATTGATGGTCAGCGCGGTGAGATTGCGGCCAAGATCCTGAAAGAGGTGATTAATCGCTTGCAGTTCCTGGTCGATGTCGGGCTGGATTATTTAAGCTTAGACCGCAGTGCTGAAACCTTGTCAGGAGGTGAGGCGCAACGGATTAGATTAGCCAGTCAAATTGGTGCAGGTCTGGTGGGAGTCATGTATGTGTTGGACGAACCCTCAATTGGTTTGCATCAACGCGATAATCGACGCTTGTTGGCTACCTTAAAGCATCTGAGAGATATGGGTAATACGGTCATCGTTGTCGAACACGATGAAGAGGCCATTCTCGAAGCAGATCATGTTATCGACATTGGTCCTGGCGCAGGCATACATGGTGGTAAAATTATTGCACAAGGTACACCTCAGGATATCCTCAAGAGCGGTGATTCAATCACTGGTCAGTTCTTATCAGGGACCAGGTACATTAGTGTTCCCGCAGAAACGACCCCGTTTGACAGTGCCAAAGTAATCAAGCTGAAAGGTGCGACGGGTAACAATCTGAAACAGGTGAATATCGAATTGCCGATGGGCTTAATGACCTGTGTCACTGGTGTCTCTGGCTCAGGGAAATCGACATTGATTAACGATACCCTGTATAGAATTGCCGCATGTGAAATTAACGGTTCCAGTCTAGAGCCGAGACCTTACGCATCCGTAACTGGCCTTGAGTGGCTTGATAAGGTCGTTGATATTGATCAAAGTCCCATAGGAAGAACACCACGTTCAAATCCTGCAACCTATACGGGTCTTTTTACGCCCATCCGGGAATTGTTTTCCGCCACTCATGAAGCACGATCACGCGGTTATAAACCGGGGAGGTTCAGTTTTAATGTCAAAGGGGGGCGGTGTGAAGCTTGTCAGGGAGATGGCGTCATTAAAGTAGAGATGCATTTCCTACCAGATATTTATGTGTCTTGTGACATATGTAAAGGTAAACGCTATAACAGAGAAACACTGGATATTTTTTATAAGGGCAAGAGTATTCATGAAATATTGGAAATGACCGTTGAAGAAGCAAGAACGTTTTTCGATCCGGTGCCTGTGATTGCACGTAAGTTACAAACCTTGATGGATGTGGGCCTCTCCTATATCAAGTTGGGGCAGAATGCGACTACATTATCTGGCGGTGAGGCACAGCGGGTGAAACTTTCACGCGAATTATCGAAGAGAGACACAGGCAGAACCTTGTATATCCTGGATGAACCGACCACCGGTTTGCATTTTCATGATATTGAACAGTTATTACACGTACTACACAGATTACGCGATCATGGCAATACCATGGTCGTGATTGAACACAACCTGGATGTGATAAAGACTGCTGACTGGATCATTGATCTGGGGCCGGAAGGGGGTGATGGTGGTGGTGAAATCGTTGCAGTTGGTACACCAACTGAGGTCGCAGCTAACAAGAAGTCACACACTGGACGATATCTAAAATCTTTGCTTGAACGACATGACAAGCTTGAGGTCAATGATTCCGGCAAGAAAGGAAAAGTGGGGGTCGAAGAAAAAATAGCGGTGTCATCATGACAAATAAATCGATGTGCCATTCTCTGAAAATCATTCACGGTACGATGTGCCATTCACTGAAAATTATTCACGGTACGATGTGCCATTCTCTGAAAATAATTCACGGTACACTGTTTACCTTTTTTATCTTATTAAGTCTTACACGTATCTGTATGGGCGATGGACACGAAGTGCCATTCACTGAAAATGATTCACGGTACCCGGAATACCCTGTGAACTGGCAGGGCTTACCTGAGCCATATCACACCAAATCTGCGAACAACCCACCTCGACTGATACCACGACCAAAACAAGCTTCACTTTCAGTGCCGGAAGGCTTTGTAGTTGAAGAATATTTATCTGGCTTCTTGCGACCCAGATTCATGTTACTCGGGCCTGAAGGAGAGGTTCTTTTGTCTGATATAGCAGCGGGAGTTGTTTATGTAATTCGCGATAAAAAAGCAGCGCCATTAATCACAAATCTGGATCGACCTTATGGCATGGCACTTTATCAGGACTGGTTGTATGTCGCTGAAGCCAGTTCTGTGAAGCGTTACAGGTATTCATCATCAAAAGGCGCTGTGGGTAAAGGTGAAGAAGTCATCCCTTTAAATCGCTATGGCACAGGACATCATATTACACGTTCTATTCTGTTTGATGAGACAGCTGGAAAACTCTATCTCACTGTGGGTTCGGCTTCGAATGTTAAATTAGGTGAACCACCCATCCGAGCGGCAGTGAGTCGTTTCAATTCAGATGGGACAGGATTTGAATTATTTGCCACAGGTATTCGTAATCCCATCGGCTTGAAATGGTATCCCTATGCGAATAATTCTGACTCAAAAGTGTTATGGGTGACATCCCATGAACGGGATGGTTTAGGGGATGATCTGGTTCCAGACTATTTTACCAGGGTACAGGAAGGTGGGTTCTATGGCTGGCCGTATGCGTATATTGGTCCGCATGAAGATCCGCGTCATCCGGGTGTTGCACCAGACAAAGTCAGACAAACGCTTTATCCCAGTGTTCTGTTAGGTAGTCATGTAGGTTCAATGGATTTTACATTTTATACTGGGACACAATTTCCGGAAAAATATCTGAAGGGCGCGTTTCTGGCCTTACATGGATCATGGAACCGTTCAAAGCGCACGGGTTACAAGATTGTCTTTGTGCCTTTTGAAAACGGACAGCCAGTATCAGGCCCTGAAGATTTCCTGACTGGCTGGATGTTAACTGAGGACAAGATCGAAGTCTGGGGTAGACCTGTGGCGGTATTACAAATGCCGGATGGATCGCTCTTGATAAGTGACGATGGAGCAGGCAAGCTCTGGCGGGTAAGTTACACAGAGTGAGAAAATAGGGAGGCTGGAGATGTTACTCTTTATATTGGGGTTGATAATATTTTTCGGTATACACATGCTGCCATTCTTTCCTGAATATCGGGCGCAGCTGATAGAAAAAATAGATAACGACATGATTGACGCCGAAGGATTGTACAAGGTTATCTTCGGTGTTATCTCGCTGCTCGGATTAATATTTATTGGTATTGGCAAAGGTTCAATGGAATTTGTTGGCCTTTGGAGTACCCCGATATTTTTTCGTTATATCACTGTCGTTTTAATCCCGGTGGCGTTTATCTTAATGGTCGCTGCCTATACGCCAAATAATATCAAGCGTTATGTCCCGCACCCTATGCTGACTGGTGTGATCATCTGGGGTGCGACACACATGATGGTTAATGGTGATGTCGCCGCAATCATTTTGTTTGGTAGCTTCGTCGTCTATTCTGTTGTGGCCATCAAACTGGCAAACAGACGTCAGTATAACAAAAACAGTGAACAAGACACCCAGGAAAAAATACCAGTGGTTAAGGATGCCATTGTCATTGGCATAGCCATGTTCGGTTTTTTACTACTGTTATGGTTACATAAACCCTTGTTTGGTCGTGCGGTATTTCTCTAAACCGAAAATAATAGTTTAAGGAAGCAATCTTTATGTCAGCACTCATCTGTGGCTCATTCGCCTATGACAACATCATGGTTTTTCCGGACTATTTCAAGAATCATATCTTGCCGGACAAGGTTCATATGTTGAATGTTTGTTTCATGGTACCGGAGATGCGTCGTGAATTTGGTGGTTGTGCAGGCAACATTGCCTTTAACCTGAATCTACTTGGCGGTGATGCTATCCCAATGGGTACAGTGGGCAAGGATTTTGATCCTTATGCCTACTGGATGGACAAGAATAAAATTGACCGCACACGTCTGAAGGTCATTGAAGATGCATTTACCGGCCAGGCGTTTATTACCACAGATCTGGATGATAATCAGATCACCACATTTCATCCCGGTGCCATGAATTTTGCCCATGAAAACAAGGTGACTGATACGCAGGATATCAGTATTGGGATTATTTCACCTGATGGGCGTGATGGAATGATTCAGCATGCCAGTCAGTTTGTGGAAGCGGGCGTTCCCTTCATGTTTGATCCCGGTCAGGGCTTGCCAATGTTTAATAGAGATGATTTGGAAACTTTTTTTGACCAGGCAACCTGGGTCATCGTGAATGACTATGAATGGCAAATGATGCAGGAGCGAACTGATATGACACCACATGATCTGGCTGAAAAAGTAGAAGCACTGATTGTCACCAAAGGTGGTGATGGTTCGTTTATTTATACCAATGACAAACGCTACGAAATACCCAGCGCCAAAACAGAGAAACTTGAAGACCCCACCGGGTGTGGCGATGCTTATCGCGCCGGTTTGTTATATGGATTGATGAATGAGTTTGACTGGGAAACCACGGGTCGAATTGCCTCACTCATGGGTGCAATAAAAATTGAAAGTCATGGTACGCAGAATCATTCATTTACCGTGGATGAATTTAAAGCACGTTTTAAAGAGACATTTGGTCGAGAAATATAGAAATTAGCAGGTAGTAGATGGTAGGTAGTAGATTGGGGTATGACCACCTACTAACTAATACCTACCACATACCAGGTGAATTAACATATCACTGGGCTTTTTTCTGTTCACGCCTCCGCTGATACAGAATAAATTCGGTATAACCGTTGGCTTGGTCAATCCCTTTTAGTACCAGATCCACGGCAGCCTGGAATGGGATACTATTTTCAAAATCTGCTGACATCGGTTTGTAATTTTTATCGCCCCTGTTTTGACGATCAACAATGACTGCCATGCGTTTCATCGCAGCATGCACTTCATCTTCAGTGACAATGCCGTGATGTAACCAGTTAGCAATGTGCTGACTGGAAATACGCAAGGTTGCACAGTCTTCCATGAGTGCAACGTCGTTAATATCAGGCACCTTGGAACAACCGACACCTTGACCAACCCAACGAGAAACATAACCCAATATACCCTGTGCATTATTTTCCAGCTCTTGTCGGATTTCATGAGTAGATAGTTTACGTTTGGAATCAATCACTGGTATGTCCAGGATATCATCGACAGGGACCTGTTTAGCTTTCATTAATGCATGTTGTCGACTCTGCACGTTTAACCTGTGGTAATGAATGGCATGCAAGGTCGCTGCGATGGGAGATGGAACCCATGAGGTATTGGCGCCCGCCTTAAGGTGTTGAATCTTGGTCTCCATCATATTGTTCATCTCCTCCGGCATGGTCCACATGCCCTTACCAATTTGGGCACGGCCTTTCAATCCGCAAAGAAGACCAATTTGAACATTTGATTCTTCATAGGCTTTTAGCCATTTTGTTTGCTTTAATTCACCCTTTGGCACAATTATGCCGGCTTTCATGTTGGTGTGGATATCGTCACCGGTTCTGTCCAGAAAACCGGTATTGATAAATGTAAGACGTTCTTTCGCTGCATAAATACAGGCCTTAAGGTTAACTGAGGTGCGACGCTCTTCATCCATGATCCCTATCTTTAAGGTATTGCGCGACATATTCAATGCATCTTCAACACGGGTAAATAAATCATTGGCCAGGGCCACTTCTTCAGGTCCATGCATCTTGGGCTTTACAATATAGACAGAACCTGTTCGGCTGTTACGCAATGTATTGTTACCCAACAGGTCATGTTTTGCGCAGAGTGCGGTGATCATCACATCCAACATAGTTTCAGGAATCATTTTACCGTTGTAAAGTACGGCGTCTGTTTCAAGGTGAGTACCAACATTACGCACTAACATCAGGCTTCTTCCATGTAACGTGACTTCCTTTCCATCAGTCCCGATGTATTTTCTATCCGATTCCATCGCACGTTCTATGTTTTCATTTTCCTTGACGACAGTACGCACCAGTGTACCTTTCATCAAACCTAACCAGTTTTTATATACCTTCAGTTTGTCGTCAGTATCTACCGAAGCCACAGAATCTTCACAATCCATAATCGTCGTAATTGCTGATTCGATATGAATGTCGTAAATATTGGCATGATCACGACGGCCTATGAAGAATCCTTCACCAAAACGTATCTCTAGATGTAAATCATGATGACAAAGTAAGACTTCATCGGG
>SMWN01000012.1 GCA_004356415.1 Gammaproteobacteria bacterium | reverse complement strand
CGCGATCTCAAAGTACATTTCCCGATAAAAAAAGGATTTTTGAAAAAAACGGTGGGTTATGTACGTGCGGTAGATGGCGTGTCTATTGATATATATAGTGGACAAACACTTGCGATCGTAGGTGAGTCTGGTTCAGGAAAAACCACCATGGGTAAGGGCATTTTACAATTATTACACGCAACAGACGGTAGCGTTGTTTTTGATGGTCAGGAACTCACACAATTAAAAGGTAAAGCGTTGAGGCAAAAACGTTCTGATATTCAAATTATATTTCAGGACCCTTACTCATCAATGAACCCGCGTATGATGATAGGGGATGTCATCGCTGAAGGTATGGTAGCGCAGGGGATTGGTGATTCCAGACAACAACGAATGAAGCGTGTTGATGAGTTGCTGGAAAAGGTAGGCCTTGAACCGCGTCATAAGAATCGCTATCCACATGAATTTTCAGGCGGGCAGCGACAAAGAATATGTATCGCCAGGGCGCTGGCGGTTGAACCAAAATTGATTGTCTGTGATGAGCCAACCAGTGCACTGGATGTCTCTGTGCAAGCGCAAATTCTTGAGCTTCTTAAAGATCTGCAGAAAAATATGGGGCTTGCTTATTTGTTTATTACACACAATATCAGTGTGGTTGAATATCTGGCACACTATGTAGCCGTAATGTACCAGGGGAAAATTGTTGAGCAGGGGACAGTCGACGAAGTATTGACTAACCCGCAAAATTCATACACACAAAGGTTATTGGCCGCGGTGCCAAGGATAAAGACGGGGACATAGTCAAGAGCACCTCTACTAACTGCTTTTTTACGCGATTGCAGCGTCAGTTCTGTGCTCAGATCCTCATGTATGGCATATACACTGCGGTCTTGCGCGCGGCGCTTCCTTACACCCACGAAAAAAATCGAATTAGTAGGGGCACTCTAAATTCAATAAGGTATTTTTCATTATTTGAATATTCTGATCAAATCCACTAGAATCCCGCGTTCTTTAATTCTTGCTCCATTGTGAAATAGTCAGGGGGCTGCTAAAAACCAAGAGGATTATCTTAATGCGACATTATGAAGTTGTGTTCATGGTCCATCCGGATCAAAGTGAACAGGTACCTGCAATGATTGAGCGGTACCGTAATATGATCGAATCAAGTGGTGGTGCTATCCACCGTCTTGAAGACTGGGGTCGTCGTCAGTTAACCTATCCAATCAACAAGATTCACAAGGCACATTACGTGTTGATGAATATCGAATGTGGCGCCGAACCATTGAAAGAACTGGACAGTGCCTTCAGATTTAACGATGCAGTTATTCGTAACCTTATAATTAAACGTGATGGTGCGGTTACGGAGACTTCGTTACTGGCGAAAATGAAAGAAGAAGAAGAGGCTGCTGCGAAACTGAGAGATGAGGCAGAAGGAAAAGCCAGGGTTGTGGCAGAAAAAAGAGCCAAGTCTGAAGCGGAAGAAAAAACTGAGGCTGAGGCGAAAGAAAAAACCGGGGCAGAAGCAGAGAACCCAAGTGCAGAAGCACCCGTTGTTGGTGCAGCAAGCGAAGAAGTAACTGAAGTCGCTGAATCGGTGACAGAGGACGCTTCCGAAGATATCACTGAAGTCGCTGAATCTGTAACAGAGGACGCTGCCGAAGAAACTACTGAAAAAACGGAGGATTGATAAAATGTCACGTTATTTTCGTCGTAAGCGTTTTTGCAAATTCACAGCCGAAGGTGTCAAGGAAATTGATTATAAGGACGTGAATACATTGAAGAATTATCTGACCGAAACAGGCAAGATCGTTCCGAGTAGAATTTCCGGTACCAAAGCGCGCTACCAGAGACAATTGGTTACTGCAATCAAGCGTGCGCGTTTTCTAGCGTTGATGCCTTATTGCGATTCACACTAGAAGCACTTAAACCGATAAGCCCAGAATCAATGAGTTTGGTGTCTGATGAACCTTTCCTCAGATACATCTCAGGTTAGTTGAAAATCATGCGTGCTCTTGGTGGTTTTATGCTGATTGGACGCTTGCAAGCAGTGACGGTAATCAGTCTGTTCACAGCGATTGCAATGTCACTTCCGGCACTTTCATACTTACTAAGTGGTGTCCCGGCAGGCTTAATTATATTAAGGAAAGGGCCCGCATATGGAATGCAGGTGCTGCTTGTTTGTTTATTGGCGGTGGTACTTTTTGTCGCTTTAGCAGGTGCCAATCCGCAAGTTGCATTGGCATTTGCACTCGGCATTTGGGTCCCCGTAGCTATTTGTTGCAGTGTCCTGAGAATAACACAGTCACAGGGTTGGCTGGTTTTTGCGGCGGGTGTGATTGCAGCAGCTTATGTTCTGATGGTGCATTGGTTGATAGATGATGTCCCCGCCTGGTGGCTGCAATGGATGGAAATCTGGATTAAAAATGCTTTTCCTGAGGGTGGTGGTGAGCAGTACCAGGAGGTTCTGGAGCGGGCGGCACCAGCAATGAATGCCATGATGGCGAGTGGTATGACAATTAGCCTGGTCGTCGCCACATTTTTATCCCGCTGGTGGCAATCAGCGCTGTTTAATCCGGGTGGCTTTAGAACAGAATTTTACGCCCTGAGACTACCAAATGTTGTTATATTCCTGACTTTGATGGGCATAGGGTTGCTATATACCGGTAGTGGGCAGCCGGGCTCGGCCGGCCTGGACATACTGGTGGTTGTTATTGTGCTGTATTTATTTCAGGGACTCGCATCAGTACACAGGATCGTGGCTGCGAAAAGTATGCCCCGTGGTTGGTTAATCATGATGTATGTTTTGCTGCTTCTTGTGCCACAGGCAGTCCTGCTGGTTGCCTGTCTGGGTTTGGTGGATTCATGGATGATCAATAGGAATAAAGAGGGATGACGGGCGTGAATAGGCGATGAATTGTGCTATAGAATTATGCTATGGTGTGTCTTGGAAAGAGAGGTTAGTTAGATGGAAGTTATACTACTAGAAAAGATTAATAAACTGGGTGATCTGGGTGATCAAGTCAGGGTAAAGGCTGGTTATGGTCGAAATTATTTAATCCCGATCGGTAAAGCAGTCACTGCCACACCAGAGAACGTCGAGAAATTCGAGTTGCGTCGTGCCGAGTTGGAAAAGGCGCAGGCTGACGCATTGGGTACGGCAACGGCACGCGCAGAAAAAATGAATGTAGTAGAAGTTACGCTGGCAAGAAAGGCAGGTGAAGAAGGGAAGCTATTCGGTTCTGTCAGTGCTGCTGATATTGCAGAAGCTGTCGTAGCAGCAGGTGTTGAATTGACTAAAAATGAAGTGCGACTACCAGAAGGCCCACTCAGGGCATTGGGTGAATTTGAAGTTGTGACGCACTTGCATGCTGATGTTGGTGCCAGGATAAAAGTGACGGTCGTCGCTGAAGAATAGTGAATACACGTCAGTGTTCCCTACCAAGAGTCCTGGAATATTCATTGAATAATCCTTGAGCGGGGTTCCGGGCAGGAATACTGGCATGATTATCAATCACAAACTCCTTCAGGAGGAGTGAATGCAGGATACCTCATATACAGCTGAAACTGTTGATACAGAAACAGCTTCGTTAAAGATCCCGCCGCATTCTATTGAGGCTGAAATGGCAGTATTGGGTGGTGTTCTGCTGAATAATGATGTGTGGGAACATGTCACTGAAAGAGTCTCGGAAGATGATTTTTATCGCAGGGATCATCGTGTCATTTTTCGAGCTATGACAACTCTTGATGATGACGGTCAACCCTATGATGTCGTGACGATTGCAGAATGGTTAGAAAATCATCAGCAGCTCGATGATGCTGGGGGGTTAACATACCTCGCTGCACTCGCAGAAAAAACCCCCGGCGTCAGTAACATTAAAGCCTATGCCGATATTGTCAGAAAACGTTCCGTTCTCAGACAGCTTGTTCAAGCAACCAATAAGATTAGTGAAAATGTCTTCAATCCCCAGGGACTTAGCAATGAACAGATTCTGGATCAAGCTGAGCAAGTAGTATTTGAGATCGCTGAAAGAGAATCAAAGGGCCGTAGAACTTACGATACCATCAAGGATCTGCTGGTCAATGCACTGGACAAGATTGATGAACTCTTCCGCCGAGATAGTCATATCACAGGTGTTGCCACAGGTTTTGATAAATTTGATGATTTAACAGCCGGTTTGCAGCCCTCTGATCTGATCATCATCGCGGGCAGACCCTCCATGGGTAAAACAGCCCTGGCAATCAATATTGCTGAGCATGCTGTGATCAAGGATAAACTTGCAGTTATCATATTCAGTATGGAAATGCCGGGAAGTTCCCTGGCAATGCGTATGATGTCTTCATTGGGAAGGATAAATCAACAAAAGATTCGCACCGGCAAACTTAAGGATGAAGACTGGCCCAGGCTAACATCTGCCGTTGAGATTCTGAAAGATGCGCGTCTGTTTGTTGACGATACACCTGCTTTGACACCGTCTGAAATCAGGGCACGCTGCCGTCGAATATACAGAGAACGTGGTGGTCTTGATTTGGTCATTGTCGATTATCTACAGTTGATGCAAGTTGCGGGCAACAGTGAAAACCGCGCGACAGAGATATCCGAGATCTCCCGTTCACTCAAAGCCATGGCAAAAGAATTGAATGTGCCTGTCATTGCCATATCACAACTCAACAGAAGTCTTGAACAACGGACAAACAAACGTCCGGTGATGTCCGATCTTCGTGAGAGTGGTGCGATAGAACAGGATGCTGATTTGATTGTGTTTATCTATCGGGAAGAAGTTTACGACAAAGACACTGTGGACAAAGGCAAAGCCGAGATCATCATCGCCAAGCAACGTAATGGACCCATTGGCGATTTTTTACTGACGTTTTTGGGACAGTACACCAAATTCGAAAATTATATTCCGGACAGTAATTTCCCTATACCAGGTGGAGACTTCGCTGGTGGAGGATTTGATCACGGAGGATATGAATGAGCCGACCTGCAAAGGTTGTCATTAATCTTCCCGCACTTCGTCATAATTTCAGTCGTATCCGCACATTAGCACCTAATTCTCGAGTCATGGCCATCGTCAAGGCGGATGCGTATGGGCATGGCCTGGTTCGTATTGCGCAATGTCTTGAGCATGCAGATGCCTTTGGCGTCGCCTGCCTGGAAGAAGCCAGAGAATTACGCCAAGCAGAGATTCAACAACGCATCATCCTTCTTGAAGGTCCCTATTCTGGAGATGAGTTGTCAGAGATCAGCCAATTAGGAATAGACATGGTCGTGCATGACCTTTCACAAGTTGAAATGCTTGATCAAAACCAGCTAATCAAACCCGTTTGCATATGGTTGAAGTTGGATACAGGCATGCATCGTCTTGGATTTTCACCGGACCTAGCTAGCGACGTGCTTGCAAGGCTGGAACAATTTCCCTGTGTAAAGGAGATCCGTTTGATGACACACCTCGCCAGTGCCAATAATCGTGAAGACCCGATGACAAGTGAACAGATCAACTGTTTCAGTCAGTTCAATAAAAATATGTCGCTTGAAAAGACCATTGCAAATTCTGCCGCTATCCTCGCCTTCCCGGATGCCCACGTTGATTGGGTGCGGCCAGGGATCATGCTTTATGGTGTCTCCCCATTTGCTAACAGCAATGGTCCACAAGAAGGATTAAAACCAGTGATGACACTTAAATCAAGATTAATCACGGTTAAAGCATTGAAGACAGGAGAGCCAGTAGGGTATGGGGCGACGTGGCGTTGTCCGGAAGACATGTCTGTGGGCGTAGTCGCAGCTGGGTACGGTGACGGTTATCCACGCCATGCTGAATCAGGCACACCTGTCCTCGTGAATGGAAAAAGGGTTGAACTCATTGGCCGTGCATCAATGGATATGTTAACTGTTGATTTGCGTTCCCAGCCACAAGCTAAAACAGGTGATCCGGTTGTTCTGTGGGGAGAGGGATTACCTGTTGAGGAAATTGCCAAACATGCAGGGACCATTCCCTATGAAATGCTTTGTGCCGTTCATAAACGATTAGAGTTTGAATATGGCGAAGCCTAAAGTCCAATATCAATGCGATGAATGCGGTGCCACCCTGCCTAAATGGGCGGGGCAATGTAACGAATGTCATGCATGGAATACACTGATAGAGGTAGTTGTCGAAGCAACATCGAATGTTAAATCATTTCGAATCCGAGACCATATAGCAGCCCCTGCAGAGGTATCTTTTCTGGATACTGTCGATGCGGAGCAATCTTCCAGATTAACTACCGGGATGGCTGAGCTTGATCGAGCAGTGGGGGGTGGCTTGGCAACCGGGTCAGTCACATTAATCGGTGGTGATCCTGGAATCGGTAAATCAACATTATTGATCCAGATGCTTTCTGACCTTGGACAAGAAGGTGTGAAAACACTTTATGTTTCCGGTGAAGAATCAGCACAGCAAATCAGTCTTCGTGGTAGACGTCTGGATCTTGCCCTGGATAAAATCAGGTTACTGACAGAAACCAATCTGGAAAGAATTTTATCAGTCGCCAGTTCTGAGCGCCCTGAAGTCATGGTGATAGACTCCATCCAGACTGTCTACACAGAGATGCTACAGTCTGCTCCTGGTTCAGTGGCGCAGGTCAGGGAGTCAGCAGCGCAATTGGTGCGTTATGCAAAACAAACGAACACGACTGTGTTGCTGTCGGGTCACGTGACAAAAGACGGGGCATTAGCAGGACCACGTATTCTGGAACATATGGTCGATACGGTACTTTATTTTGAAGGTGACAGTGGCAGTCGTTACCGTGTGATTCGATCTATTAAAAATCGTTATGGTGCAGTCAATGAACTTGGCGTATTTGCCATGACGGATAAAGGATTAAAAGAAGTCAGCAACCCTTCCGCAATATTTCTATCCAGGCACGAAAAACCGGTCTCAGGTAGCGTCATCATGGTGACAAAAGAGGGGACGAGACCACTGCTTGTTGAAGTACAGGCTCTGGTCGACACATCCCATCTTGGCAATCCGAGACGCGTCAGTCTTGGATTAGAACAAAACCGTCTGTCAATGTTGTTGGCGGTGTTACATCGACATGCAGGTATCAGCACTTCTGATCAGGATGTTTTTATTAATGTGGTTGGCGGCATTAGAATTACTGAAACAGCGGCCGATCTGGCCATCTTGTTGGCGGCCACATCCAGTTTGAAAAACAGCCCTATGCCGCAGGATTTAATTGTATTTGGTGAAGTAGGTCTTGCGGGTGAAATAAGACCCGTTCAGAATGGTCTGGAGAGACTCAATGAAGCCGTGAAACATGGGTTCAAAAAAGCCATTATCCCCAAGTCCAATCAACCTAAACACAATATCGAAGGCATGGAAGTCATTACAGTCAGCCGTCTATCAGATGCAATCAGTCAATTGTAGTAGTCCCCTTTCAGCGTTCATAGAACTGGTTTTGCCCCGAAAAAGTGGACCACTAGTTAAGTCCGGTTATCTGTCTCTCAAAATCTACCGGACTGATATTTCCTATATAACCATGAATACGTTGACGATTATAGAAGCATTCAATGCCATGCTTGACGAGCTGGTTGCGAAAGTCATCACTCGTATATTGTTCGCCTCGATCAGAATGATGAATCAACTGCCTCTCTGGCATACGAGAATCTAATGCCATCGTGTGCGCATCAAT
Organism: Gammaproteobacteria bacterium; assembly: GCA_004356415.1. Classification (GTDB taxonomy): domain Bacteria; phylum Pseudomonadota; class Gammaproteobacteria; order Eutrophobiales; family Eutrophobiaceae; genus SMWN01. Next base: position 19,821 of record SMWN01000012.1, on the reverse strand, counting down.
AACCAGATACCGACTCATACATCGATCCATTGACCAGCCAACAATACGACGGGAATATAGATCCATCACGACCGCCAGATAAAGCCATCCCTGTTGTGTATCTATATAGGTAATATCAGATGCCCACTGACGGTTCGGGGCCTTCGCTGTAAAGTTCTGTTGAAGCAGGTTTTTCGCCACAGGGTGGCTTGGATCGGATTGTGTTGTGACCTTAAAGCGTCGCTGTGGACAACCTTTTAGGCCGGCTAATCGCATCAAGCATGCAACTTTATGTCGTCCATGGCGGTAGCCTTGCGCCTTAAGTGCTACTCGTATTTTTGGCGCACCATAGACCCCTCTGTTGTCGCGATGTATTCCACGTATCACTTGGGTCAGCGCACGGTCAGTATTACCCCTGTCACTCTCAGGTCTTGTGCGCCAAGCATAGTATCCGCTTCTAGAGACTTTAAGTGCTCCACACATCACTCGGACTGGATACTGTTTGCGGTGTCGGTCGATACATTCGTATCTCATTCCGACTCCTTGGCGAAGTACACCACCGCATGTGTTACAAGGTGCCCTCTGGGTGAAAAATCCCGTTCCTGTTTAACTTTGGCCAGCTCACGTTTCAGTTGGGTCATTTCTTCATCACGACTGCGGCCTTGACCAGGAAAGGCATCATTACCTGATAATCTGAATTCATCCCGCCATCGCCTTAGCTGACGACGACTAATTCCGAGTTCTGCGCTCACTTGTTTATCAGTTGTGCCTTCTTCACCAGCACGTTTTAATGCTTCTCGCTTGAACTCATGGCTATACCGTTTGTATCTCCTTGTTCTGCTCATGACACACCTCCTGACCCTAACTCTAGGTCAATTTAGATGTGTCCACTAAAACGGGGCAAGACTAAGATGCCGATAAATACTGCTTTGAGGTACAGCCAGGGGAGGGCCGCCTCGTGAGTTCATCAAGGAACACGAGGGCAGAGGTCAGTGAGGCGTATGCAATGGTCCTGAAAGAAACAGGCTTTTGGAATATTGGCGCACAATAGCTTGAAAGATGGCAAGTAATGTCATTATACGTATACTGAATAGCTATATATGCACTATAAATTTGTTTATTATCCCTGATAATTTCCTGTTTAATTTATTGTTATGGTGGCCCCACCGGTCTCCTCGCGACGTGAAATTGTGAACCCCGCCAGGCCCGGAAGGGAGCAACGGCAGCAATGGATACGAGTGCCGGGGTCTTGGCGGGTGTGGGCCGCCGCCTTATCTGTATTTATGGATTCCCGGTGAACGAACACTGATTCCTGTGCGACACTTTATGTTGTCCTCATGTATCATATGGCTCTATTGACTACCGTGCTTGTCCATCGATATAAACAGTGACAAACACCAACGGGATGAACAGAAAGTAAATGAGTTATCAGGTTCTGGCGCGTAAATGGCGGCCAAAGACATTTGAAGACATGGTCGGACAGGGCCATGTGTTACAGGCACTGACCAACGCGCTTGATAACGATCGGTTACATCATGCCTATTTATTTACAGGGACACGTGGCGTAGGCAAAACGACACTTGCACGTATTCTTGCCAAATGTCTGAATTGTGAGCAAGGGGTCAGCTCCACGCCATGTGGTGAATGCTCTGCTTGCGTAAGTATCGATGAAGGACGTTTTGTTGACTTGATCGAGGTTGATGCAGCTTCAAGGGCCAAGGTAGATGAGACGCGTGATCTCATGGATAACGTCCAATATGCACCAAGCGTTGGGCGTTATAAGGTCTATCTGATTGATGAGGTTCACATGTTTTCCGGTCATAGTTTCAATGCACTATTGAAGACCCTGGAAGAGCCACCTCCCCACGTGAAATTCCTGCTGGCAACGACGGAACCCAAGAAAATCCCGGTGACAATTTTATCACGTTGTCTGCAGTTTAATCTTAAGCATCTAAGCGTTGAACAAATAGATATGCAGTTGGAGAAAATTCTCGAACTGGAATCAATTGAAAGTGATGCCGTATCAAGAAAACTGATTGCAAAGTCGGCTGATGGCAGCTTACGAGATGCACTGAGTTTACTGGATCAGGCGATTGCCTATGGCGGTGGCCATTTGCAGGAGGCACAAGTCAGAGTCATGCTCGGAACAATCGATAGTCTTGACTTGAAAGAATTACTGGAGGCTTTGATATCCGGAGACGCGCAATCTGTTCTGCAGTGCACTGACCATATGGCAGAGCATAATCCAGACTATGATTCGGTCCTGGTGGAATTACTCTCAATCTTGCAGAAGATAGCTATCTGCCAGGTTTTGAACAGTGATGATGTTGAACAGGATGAAGCGATTAAAGAACTATCACAACATATCAGTCAGGAAGATGTTCAGCTGTATTATCAAATGGGGATATTGGGACGAAAAGATTTACCTGTAGCACCTGATCCACGTAGTGGATTTGAGATGACACTTATCAGAATGTTGGCTTTTAGACCTGCGGCAGTTGCAAGTCCTGGTACAGATGATGCTGGCAGAACAACAAATAATGCCATGAAAAATCAAGCCAGGGGAAATAAAGCCAGAGCAGGTGAAGTTAAGGATAATGTTTCTTTTCAAGCAGAAAAACCACTAGCTACTAGCAAGGTGACAAGTATTGAAACCAATACTACTACGCAACCAAATGCTGAGTCTGAAGGTACAGTCAACTGGCAATCTATTATTGATGAAATGGCTCTGGTTGGATTAGTCAAAGAGTTGGCCGGGCATTGCACATTAAAAGAACTTAGTAAGGAGAAGGTGCATCTGGTTTTGTCACCGGATAAAGAACATCTTCTAAATCAAACTCAAAAGGAACGACTGAGTAATGCACTGGAGATACTTTTTGGCAAAGGGACTCAGCTCAAGATTACCGTTGAGGAGCCTGAGGCCGAGACACCTGCTCAAAAGAAAGCCCGCGAGGAAAGAGAAAAGCAGCAAACTGCAGAGTCTTCCATAAAAGGGGACGCCAATGTCCAGGCAATAGAAGAAATATTTGGTGCGACACTGGATGAGAAATCTATCAGGCCTGTATAGAGACCGTTGCACAATTCATTTTTTCCGCCATAGCGGCGTAAAAAAATGGTCTAAAAATACTCATTTACTACGTGTAAACTCCGTTTTTGTAGACCATTTTCGCCTTGCTCTGACGAAAAATCTATTTCGTGCAAAGGTCTCGTATAGATAAGATCTGTAAATAATATTTTTTAAATGAGGTTGAATATAGAATGAAAGGTGGTTTGAGTAACATAATGAAACAAGCGCAGCAGATGCAGGAAAATATGCAAAAGGCGCAGGAAGAAATTGCCAATATGGAAGTGACAGGCGAGTCAGGTGCGGGCCTGGTCAAGATCACCATGACAGGTAGACACGATGTCAAAAGCGTGACCATCGATCCGACGCTAATTGGTGATGACAAGGATATGCTGGAGGACTTGATCGCTGCCGCAGTAAACAATGCGAATCGTCGTGTGGAAAGTATGACTCAGGAAAAGATGTCAGGTTTGACGGCAGGAATGGATTTGCCCGCCGGAATGAAGTTCCCTTTCTAAAACATGAAACTCTCTTCAGAGATTGTTCAGATATTTTGTGCCAATGATTGAGTCCCCACTTCTGACGCATTTGATAGAAGCACTGTGCTGTTTGCCAGGCATAGGTAAAAAATCTGCACAACGGATAGCGTATCACTTGCTGGAAAGAGATAGAGAGGGTGCGCGTAAACTCGCAACTTCCATGAATGAAGCCATGGACACGATTGGTCATTGCCAACGTTGTCGTACCTTTAGTGAAACGGAAGTATGTCAATTATGTGCCAGCAACAAGCGGGATCGTTCTATGCTATGTGTGGTCGAAAGCCCTGTGGATGTGCCCTCCATAGAACAATCAGATTATCGAGGACTTTATTTTGTTTTGATGGGCCATCTTTCACCATTGGACGGTATTGGGCCGGATGAGATTGGTTTGCCTGAGTTGGCCCAGTTACTTGAAAAGGGTGAGATTCAGGAAGTGATCCTGGCGACAAACACCACGGTGGAAGGTGAGGCGACTGCGCATTTCATCGGAGAAATGGTGAGGAAATATGACTTGACGGTGACACGACTTGCTCATGGCATTCCTATGGGCGGTGGCCTGGAATATGTCAACAGCAGAACAATCTCACATGCCATGGCTGGCAGACGAAAATTGTGATCTGATTATTTTTTAATGAGTGTTCATTTCATGTCGAACAGATAATAAAACGTATTAAGATAAGCTGTAACGTCATCAATTTCTTCATCAAACCACCCAACATCATTATTCACTGCACAAAATAAAACCTGTGAGCGTAAATGTTTCAGGGTTTTTACAGTTCTATCAGTGCGTTCATAAAGTTCAAATTTGTGGCACTCCAGGCAATTCTCCTGGTGTAGCTCTTTACCAACATTAATATCTTCAGCTTGTGCTGTGGCCAATGGTGCCATCAGTAAACACAGAAGCAGTACGATTGAATACGATGTACTCATGAAGCTTTTTCTGACAGATGTGCAATCCTGACAGGTGCTGGTGGATGCGAGTCATAAAAAGCCGAATACATTGGATCAGGTGTTAGGGTATTGGCATTTTCTTTATACAGATTCACCAGGGCATGAATTAAATGTTCGGCCTGGGCCTGTCCTGCTGCAAAATCATCCGCTTCAAATTCGTGTTTGCGCGATGTGAAAGAAAAAATTGGTTGTAGGAAGAAGGTGAATGCTGGTGATATCATGACAAATAATAGTAATGCCATGTAATTCGACGGCGTAGAAATGCCCAGGCCCTGGTAGAACCAGGGTAAGTCAATCAACCAGCCGAGGATGGCAAGGCCTGCCAGAGACAATGCTCCCCTAACGACCATACTTTTTTTGATGTGATTACATTTAAAATGTCCGAGTTCATGTGCCAACACCGCTTCAATCTCATCATTTGTTAATTCTTCTATCAACGTGTCAAAGAATACGATGCGTTTGTTTGAGCCAAGACCTGCAAAGTAGGCATTACCATGCGTTGAGCGCGTTGAACCGTCCATCACAAATATTCCATTACTGGTGAAGCCATTGCGCGTAAGCAGGTTTTCGATGCGCTCTCTCAATTCTACATTCTCCAGCGGTTTAAATTTATTAAACAGGGGCGCAATAAAACTTGGATAGGCCCACATCATAAACAGGCTAAATCCAAATATTGTCATCCAGACATATAACCACCACAAACTACCAGCGACATCCATGATCCAAAGTATCAATAAAAATAAGGGGGCAAAAATCACAAATCCTACAGTCGTATTTTTGATAATATCCATGACAAAAATACCAACGGTCATTTTATTAAAACCAAATTTTTGTTCGAGACCGAAGGCACGATAAGCCGACATGGGTAAATCCAGAATCGACATGATGGCAATCACAGAAAGTAAAAATGCTGTGCCTGTCCAGAGTTCAGATAGCCCCAGGGATCGCCAGCTATCATCAAGGTATTGTAGTGCCCCTCCTAGCGTCCAGATCAGAAGGAAGATTGTTGCTGGCAATAGCTCAAAAAAATCTGTTTTGACTTTTGCCTGAGTATAATCCGCAGCTTTTTGATGTGCCTGCAGAGGAATTTTTCCCTGAAAGGCATGGGGTACTTTTTCACGGTGTGAGCGAACATGACTGATATGTTTCCAACCGAGTACCAGTTGAATAGTGATGCTCAGGGCCAAAGCAAAAAGAAATACATAGGTAAATTCATTCATAATTTTAATAATTTTCTATTCTCTTTCTGTTCTTTTAAGCTGGCTAATTTGTTTCAGGCAGCACATATTATGGGTAGAATACCAACTGCCAAAGCAAAAAAGGATTCTCAATGACCCTGTCCGCAAATAATCTCATCTGGATTGACCTGGAAATGACCGGTCTGGATACAGACAGTGATTATATCATTGAGGTCGCGACAATTATCACCGACGCCCAATTAAATATTCTTGCCGAGGGGCCTGTCATTGCTGTTCATCAGGCGGAAGAGACTCTGCTTGGGATGGATAAATGGAATACACACCAACACAATCAATCCGGCCTTGTTAAACGTGTATTGGAAAGCCTACATTCTGCTGCCGATGCGGAGAGTTTGACCCTGGAATTCATCAAAAAGTTCGTTCCTGAAAGCGTTTCACCTATGTGTGGCAATAGTATCTGCCAGGATCGCCGATTTTTACACCGATTAATGCCGCAACTGGAACAGTATTTTCATTATCGCAATCTTGATGTGAGTTCCATCAAGGAAATTGTTGGACGTTGGTATCCTGAAAAACCCACATTTGAAAAAAATTCAACGCATCTCGCCATGGAAGACATACGGGATTCTATTAATGAATTAAAATTCTATCGGGAACATTATTTCATCAGCTAAATTAGTCCTCCTTACAATGTCATCAGATAAAACATCCTTGCCGAAGACACTTTATCTCTCGGCACAGGTTAGAGAGCTGGATCGTATTGCCATCGAGGAATTTTCCATTCCCAGTATGACCTTAATGGAAAATGCGGGTGCATCGGCCTATCAATTAATGCGTTCAAAATGGCCTGACGCAAAATGTATTCACGTGCTCTGCGGTCCAGGCAACAACGGGGGTGATGGTTATATATTGGCACGGCTTGCCAATGAGGATGATCTCCTCGTCAAACTACACCAAGTGGGGAATCACGAAAAATTATCAGGTGATGCCTTACAGGCTGCAGAAAGATGTATTACCAGTGGTCTGGAACCTGTGCAATATGCTTTTGGTCATGATTTTGGGGGAAAACTGAATGACTGTGATGTCATTGTCGATGCGCTTCTCGGTACCGGTCTGGACAGGGAAGTCACTGGTCAATGGCAAGAGGTCATCAATACTATTAATCGTTGTGATATACCTGTTTTATCCCTTGATATCCCTTCCGGTCTCAATGCCGATACGGGCAGGGTCATGGGGTGTGCTGTTCATGCAAAGGCCACAATGACATTTATTGGCCTTAAACAAGGCTTGTTTACTGGGCAAGGTGTGGAATATGCTGGAGATGTCCATTTTGACAAGCTGGATGTACCCGATGGGGTACTGACAAAAATTGTATCTATGACAAAACGAATTACATTAGATGATCTGCAATCTTTATTAAAACCAAGATCGAAATCTTCACACAAGGGAAACTATGGGCATGTACTTGTAGTTGGTGGAGATCAAGGTTTTGCTGGCGCAGCACGGTTGAGTGCTGAAGCTGCAGCGAGAACCGGTGCAGGATTAGTCAGTCTCGCCACCCATGCGAATCATGCCGCATTGATCACCATGGGGGTCCCGGAAATTATGGCTCATTCGATTGAAAACTCGATCGAAATCAAACCACTTCTGGGAAAGGCCAGTGTCGTGGCCATTGGGCCGGGGCTTGGTCAATCTACCTGGGGGTCTTCGTTATTTTCCAAGGTGTTGGAGGGGAAATTGCCATTGGTCGTTGATGCAGATGCCCTGAATATACTTGCGCGAGAACCTGTCTCTTCTGATCGCTGGATACTGACACCTCATCCGGGTGAAGCAGCACGACTGTTAAATTGTGAACCCCGCGATATTCAATCAGATCGTGTTTCTGCTGCCAGTGAAATCCAGAAAAAATATGGCGGTATTGTCGTGCTGAAAGGCAGTGGCAGTATTATTGCTGACGACGAAGGAAACATCTCAATTTGTTCAGAAGGTAACCCTGGGATGGCTAGTGGGGGTATGGGTGATGTCCTGACAGGCATTATTGCGGGTTTATCTGCACAGGGACTTGAAAAAGGAGATGCTGCTCGATTGGGCGTATGCATTCATGCAGCTGCCGCAGATAATGCCGCAGTTGATGGTGAACGCGGTTTGTTAGCCAGCGACTTAATGCCATGGATACGACGATTAGTTAGTGGGCACCCCTCTTAACCCATGGACAAGTCTATTGAGTCCAAAAAACTCCAATAGTCGCGTTACTAAGTAATTGCAATAGAATAACTATTACAATCACTTAGCGCCTTACTCTGGTGCCAAGCATGAGAGCATTATATATTGTGCATGGTGCTTGAATATTTTGAATCTCAATATATCTTACCCAGAATTAACAGAGGTGCCCAATGTGTCAGCTTGATGTTATTGATGCGTCTGCCATGGAGGCACTTGGCCGGAAATTGGCCAGTTTCTGTCATCCCGGGAGCAAGTTGTTCCTGCAGGGAGAGCTTGGGGCGGGTAAGACAACACTGATCAGAGGTTTTCTAAATGGACTCGGATATCAGGGGATAGTTAAAAGCCCAACCTATACGCTTGTTGAACCCTACCAGATCAATCATCTGGAGATATTCCATTTTGACCTTTATCGGCTCAATGATCCGGAAGAACTCGAATCACTCGGCATTCGTGATTACTTTACCGGGGAAGGCATATGCCTGGTGGAATGGCCAGAAAATGGTGCAGCATTCCTGGGTACGCCGGATATTCATATTCATATTCAGTATCAGGCCGATCAGAGAAAAGTGTTATTAGAGGCCAAAACTCCTTCAGGAAAAGATATTATCCGTTCTTTTTGACAACCTTAAAAGCTTGATTTTTTCTTTACTATTGCCTATAAAACATGGATATAGGTTGATTTTCTAGATAAAACTTGAAATTATTCAAGTAACAATCAAATAACAAAGACAATATCAGGAAAACTTAGGGTTTTAAGGTCATGCGTAAACTGTGTTTCATTTTGTGTTTCATGTTGCCAATCTCTGTGTTTGCGGAGCAGGTAACAATGCAGAATGTCCGTATTTGGGCAGCGCCTGATAATACACGTGTGGTTTTCGATGTTTCAGGCCCGGTTGAGCACAAGTTGGAATTACTCGACAAGCCACACCGTCTTGTCGTTGATATTCGTAATGCAAAAATCAGTCAGGTCATCCGCCAGGCCATTAGCCAACCCATCAGCGCAGATAAATATCTGAAAAATATTCGAAGTGCCGAAAGAGGTACTTCTGATTTACGTGTCGTCTTTGATTTAAAGAAAAATATCGAAATGAGAAGTTTTCTGTTACAACCCAACAGCCAATATGGTCATCGCCTGGTTGTCGACCTGTATGATGAAAATAATCAAAAAGGTGCCCTTCAGGTAATTACACAGGCGGACAATAAAAGATCAAAGGATGTTGTTATCGCGATCGATGCAGGTCATGGGGGAGATGACCCTGGCGCGACGGGACCAAATGGTCTGCGCGAAAAGGATGTTACGCTGAAGATTGCCAGGAATTTGGCCAATTTAATCAATCAGGAATATGGCATGAAGGCCGTACTTATCAGGGAAGGTGACTATTTTCTCAGTCTACGCAAGAGAATTGGGAAAGCGAGGAGGCACAAGGCGGATCTATTTGTCTCTATTCACGCTGATGCCTTTAAGGATCCGAGGGTGAGAGGCTCATCTGTTTTTATCCTCTCCAACAGAGGGGCAAGTAGTGAAGCAGCCAAGTGGTTAGCCGAGCGGGAAAATGCTGCTGATCTTATTGGTGGTGTCAGTCTTGATGATAAAGACGATGTTCTGGCATCCGTATTGCTCGATCTTTCCCAAACAGCCAGTCTTGAAGCCAGTATTGGCGTTGCTGACAGAGTGCTGGGTGGCCTGAAGAAACTGGGTAAAACACATAAAAAGCATGTTCAGTCAGCAGGGTTTGCTGTTCTGAAATCACCTGATATCCCGTCAATACTGGTTGAAATGGCCTATATATCCAATCCTGAGGAAGAGAGAAAATTAAAAGGTAAGACGTATCAAACCAAACTCGCTAAAGCAATGTTGAATGGTCTGAAAGGTTATTTCAGGGACCATGCCCCTGAGGGAACATTACTTGCGAGTATTATAAATCGAAAATATGTTATTGAGCGTGGGGATACACTTTCAGGGATTGCCCAGCGCTATAAAGTCAGTATGAATACATTACGTGATTCCAATCGATTGAAAAGCGACAGGATCCGAGTCGGTCAGGTTCTGACGATTCCTACAATATAGCTGGGTAATTTGCTTGGAGTTTTTCACCAAATAGTTTCCTGAACATTTTTGCTTAGTTTGTTGTTGCGAATCTGGCTGTGATGTATCTGTTGTCTATCTGATCATCTATAGCTGCCGTATGATAGCGCATTATGGCAAATGCAGTTTCTCCTTCAAGAATACACAAACTCTCTACATCACTTGCTAACCAGATTGCCGCGGGTGAAGTCATTGAACGTCCTGCGTCAGTGGTCAAGGAATTACTGGAGAATAGTCTGGATGCGGGGGCATCCGAGATTAAGCTTGATATCAAGAAAGGCGGGCGATTGCTGATTAGCCTACAGGACAATGGTTGTGGCATACATCCTGAAGATCTGCCGCTGGCATTGGCACAACATGCGACCAGTAAACTCAATACACAGGCAGAACTGGCGAGAATAAACACCCTGGGGTTTCGTGGTGAGGCATTATCCAGTATTGCTTCTGTCTCCAGATTAAAGCTGTCTTCTCGTATCTTTGATGAAGAACATGGCTGGTCAATCGATGTAAAACATGGAGATTCACAGACGGAGCAAGCTCCAATAGCCATGGGTGTTGGTACGAATGTTGAGGTATGGGATCTGTTTTTTAATACGCCAGCGAGACGTAAATTTCTACGAACCGATAATACTGAATTTTTTCATATCCGTGAGATTGTACGACAAGTGGCCTTGAGTCGATATGATGTTTCGTTCCATTTAAAACACAATAACAAAACCATTTTGCAGTGTTCTGGGCAACAGAAGGATATCACTGAACGTGTAAATGCGGTATTTGGCAAATCATTTCTTTCGAACGCGTTCGAACTTAGTGACGAACGTAACGGTTTGCGATTATGTGGCTGGTTAGGTCATCCGGGGATTGCCAGGAATCAGGTGGATCGCCAGTATTTTTATTTGAATGGTAGAGTGATTCGAGACAAGCAAGTGAATCACGCGGTACGACTGGCAACTCAGGATCATCTTTATACCGGTAAACACGCAGTCTATGTTTTATTTCTGGAGATGGATGCAGGTGATGTTGACGTCAATGTACATCCTACCAAACAAGAGGTGAGATTTCGTCAGTCAAGAGATGTCCATGATTTTATTTTTAGTGCCCTGAAGCAGGCATGTGAGAGGAATACCGCTGGGACAGAGTCAAGTGCGCACCCTGATATTTCCAATAGCCAATATATTAGTGGGTTGTTTGCAGGGTGTACGCAGGGGAGCCAGGAGAAAGGTATTCAGGAACGAGGTGCGCAATACTCGTCTACTCTAAAGTCTAGAATTCAGGCCAAAAGTCAGGCCAAAAGTCAGTATTGGGACAAATCGTCATCGACCTCGAATAATTTCCTACTAATTGAGGACGGGCGATATCTGATTACACAAATGGAGGATCAAACATTTTTGCTCGATGTTTTTTTGTGTCAGGAAATTGTTGTCTTATCGAAACTGGAAAATGATTTCGCAAAACAAGGAATTCGTAGAAGGCCATTACTTGTGCCACTCACAATGAACGTTTCGATAGAAGAGGGTAATTTGGTCGAGAGTAAAGTGTCTGTATTTAAAAGTTTTGGTTTGAAAATAGAGCGGGTCGCGCCAGCTAGCTTATTAATACGTGAAATACCTATACTATTTGAGTATGCAGACATAACGAAACTGATAGATGACATGATCCAACTGATAAAATCTGGCCAATCTAACTGGCAGATCCTATCCATGATGTCCGGGCATGTGAATGATGCAGGATCGATAAATATAGACGACAGGTTGGTGACACAACTACTGACTGAATTAAAAGTGGTCAGTATGACGTCTGCAATAAATTTAAAGAATGGTGCATGGCGGATTCTCGATGGTGAAACTCTTAGTAATTTATTGAAGAGAAAAGGCTGAGATGACTTTACCTGCTATTTTTTTAATGGGACCGACGGCAACAGGAAAGACCGACATTGCAGTGGAGCTATTCAATCGACTTCCCATAGAACTCATCAGCGTTGATTCTGCCATGGTTTACCGGGGGATGGATATCGGCACGGCCAAGCCGTCCAAGGTTCTCCTCAAAAAGGTTCCGCATCGCCTGATTGATGTCTGTGAGCCAGATGAGACTTACTCGGCTGCCAGATTTCGACGCGATGCCTTGCAAGCGATCGATGAAATACATACAGATCAGCGGGTGCCGCTACTTGTGGGTGGGTCTGGTTTATATTTCCGTTCTCTGGAGTCTGGAATCTCGGATTTACCGGACGCGGATGAGGAAGTAAGACAGCAGCTCGAGTCAGAAGCCAATGAGTTAGGTTGGGAGGCCATGCACAGACGGCTTGCCGGGATTGATCCTGTGGCTGCTGACAGGATTCACCCGAATGATCCTCAACGGATCCAGCGTGCCCTGGAAATCTACGAAATTAGTGGTCGTAATATGACCGATCACTTTAAAGATGAGACATCAAGACCACTACCCTTCGAGGTGATTAAAATTATTCTTAACCCGGAAGATCGGATAATGCTGTATGAGAGAATCAAAACTAGATTCCTGAAGATGCTTGATCAGGGATTCGTCGAGGAAGTCAGGACTTTTTATGGAAATGACCGATTTTGCGGGACATTGTCCGCCATGCGAATGGTTGGTTATCGGCAGATATGGGATTATCTGGATGGAAAAATGGATTACGGTCAAATGGTTGAAAAAGGAATTATTGCAACGCGACAATTGGCAAAGCGACAAATGACCTGGCTAAGAAAAGAAGAAAATGCCATTTTCTTTAATTGTGGGGAATCCGAACTCGTTGACAAGATACAGGGGATTTTGGGGCAAAAAGAGCATTTATTGTCCCAAATGTAATATACTATGCAGATAACTAAGGGGCCCGTGCGTGCTTAGAGGTTCCAATAAAAAATAATAAAAGAGCCGATGTCAGGCTCATAATAATTATAATTTGATAACAAGGAGAATTGTTATGAGTAAGGGGCATACCCTGCAAGATCCGTTTCTTAACGTTTTACGCAAAGAGCGGATACCTGTGTCAGTATTTCTTGTTAACGGGATTAAACTCACAGGACATGTGGAATCATTTGATCAATTTGTAGTGCTTTTAAAAAATTCTGTCGGTCAACTCGTCTATAAACATGCAATATCAACCATTGTTCCTGCACGTAACGTCAAGCTGCCCAGGGCAGACGATGACCATGATAAGCAGCCTAGGGCAGATGATGACCATGACAACGGCCTTGATCATGGAGAGGCGTAAGGCCGCGCTACTTGGATTATTTTTTTGAGTAACGAGGCAATCATCAGCGAGCTTGCTGTTCTCGTTAATATAGAGTTTCAAAAGACTGAATTCAATGAAGGACTTGATGAATTTGTTGAGTTAGTGACCTCCGCTGGACTCCACCCTGCAAGTACCGTGACATGTTCCAGAAATGTGCCCGATCCCAGGTTTTTCATCGGCTGTGGAAAGGTCGAGGAAATCAAACAAATAGTGATGGCCACTCAGGCCGATGTCGTCATATTTAATCATACACTCAGTCCTAGACAGGAGCGCAATCTGGAGAAAGCTTGCCAATGTAGAGTGGTTGATCGTGTTGGACTAATCCTCGATATTTTCGCCCAGCGGGCAAGAAGTTTTGAAGGAAAATTGCAGGTCGAATTGGCGCAATTGCAACATTTGTCGACCCGTCTGATCCGGGGTTGGACACATTTAGAGCGCCAGAAAGGGGGAATTGGCTTAAGGGGCCCCGGCGAAACACAGTTGGAGACAGACCGTCGCTTGATAGGCAAACGAATCAAGACAATAAACACTCGCCTGGAGAAGGTCAGGCGCCAGCGCCAGCAAGGGAGAAAAAGACGAACCCGATCTGCCATCCCGGTGGTGTCTCTTGTGGGCTATACCAACGCGGGGAAATCTACATTATTCAATCGACTGACGGGTTCGGATGTCTACGTTGCGAACAAGCTGTTTGCAACACTCGACCCAACATTTCGACGTATTGAACTGGCACCTGCAACCCCGGTGATTTTAACCGACACAGTCGGCTTTATCAGACATCTCCCGCATGATCTCGTGGACGCATTTCATGCCACATTGGAAGAAATCATAGCAGCAGATCTACTTTTACACATTGTAGATGTTACCAGTGATCAACGTCATAGTCAGATTGAGCAGGTCAATCAGGTCATCAACGAAATCGGGGCCGGGGGTGTTCCGCAGATTGAGGTTTACAATAAGATTGATCTGAATGAAGAAATGAGCGCAAGAATTGAAATGAATGAGAACAATTCTCTGGACAGAGTATGGTTATCAGCCAGTACTGGTGAAGGCATTGATGGCCTATTAATGGCGATTACCCAGTTTATTCGTTCCAGAGTCCAGCATCATCGACTTAGTTTGCCGGCATCTGCAGGAAAATTACGAGCACACTTATTTGGTATGGGCGTTGTGCGCAATGAACGGTGCGATGAAAAAGGGGGTTGGGTAATGGAAGTCGATATTGAATCGCAAAGATTAGACCAGCTGTTTCGGCAATCGGGGCTTGAACTGGGCCAGGAAATAAGCGTGGAATCAGGTCTGGAAGATATACTGCGACAGTGAGACAATACACGGCCTAGAGAATTGGTGTAATGCCTGAAGATTGGAGGAAATATCGTATGGGTTGGAATGAACCACCTGGTGGAAATAACGGGAAAGACCCCTGGGGTAGTAATGGGGGCAGGAAAAATAGAGGTGATGGTCCACCGGATCTGGATGAGATTGTACGCAAGATGCAGCAAAGTCTGGGGGGGATATTTGGAAGAACATCATCCAATGGGGGCGGTTCCGCATTACCAGTGGCCTTTATTTTAATCGCAATCATGGCCTGGTTGGTTTTCGATTCATTCTATGCAATTGACGAACAGGAGCGTGGAGTTGTTTTGCGTTTCGGTGAACATGTGGCCGATCTGCCACCTGGGCTTAGTTTGCGTTTCCCACGTCCAATTGAAAAAGTGATTAAAGTGAACGTTGGACAATTGCGTTCAATTAGCCATCAGGCGACTATGTTGACGCAAGATGAGAATATTGTTGATGTTGAAGTCGCAGTGCAATGGAAGATCAGGGATCCAGCTGATTATCTGTTCAATCTTTTAGCACCCGCTGCAACCTTGCGACAAGTGACTGAAAGTGCTGTGCGTGAGGTGATTGGTAAGAGCAAACTGGATTTTGTTCTGACCGAAGGTCGAAGTGAGATTGCCCAGAGACAGGAAGTTTTAATCCAGGAAATCATGGATATTTACAAATCTGGTGTTGTGATTGCCAAGGTTGAAATGCAAACAGCAAAACCGCCTGATGAAGTAAAGGCTGCGTTTGATGATGCCATCAAGGCAAGAGAGGATGAACAGAAATCGGTCAACCAGGCAGAGGCATATAGAAACGATACTATTCCAAAGGCGAGGGGTGGGGCCGCACGCTTGCGTGAAGAAGCGACTGCCTATAAGGCAAAAGTCATCGCCAGGGCCGAAGGTGAGGCCAGTCGATTTGAGCAATTACTCGCAGAGTATCAACTCGCACCAGAGGTGACACGTCAGCGTCTCTACATTGACGCAATTGAATCCGTTTTATCGAATTCCAGCAAAGTACTGATTGATTCTGTAAATAGTAATAGTTTGATGTACTTGCCAATTGATAAATTAATGGAGAGGCGCGGAGAATTGTCTGCTGGGAGATTGTCAGTTCCTGGACAGTTTAAATCAGATGCACAGTCAAGGCTTCCGGGATCTGTGCCTGGTCAGCCTGGAAACAGAAGTAGAGGAGTACGTTAATGATGGGTCCAAAGATTATTATTGCAGTTATTTTACTGGCACTGATTGCGTCTGTTTCCCTGTTTAAGGTTCAACAATGGGAGCAAGCAATTGTCTTCAAATTTCGTGAAATTGAGAGGTCTGATTATAAGCCAGGTCTACATTTTAAAATCCCAGGTGTAAATACCTCACAGACTTTTGAGAAAAGGTTATTAAACCTTGATCAGGAGCCGCAACGTTTTCTTACTAAAGAGAAAAAAGATGTGATTGTCGACTATTACGTCAAATGGCGTATTTCTGACGTTGGCAAGTTTTACACGATATCCCTGGGTGGTGACGTTCAATATGCGAATGGATTGCTTGAACAGCGAATCACCAGAGCATTGCGTGATGAATTTGGTAAGAAAACCGTACAGGAAGTGGTGGCTGGTGATCGTGGTGAAATATTTGATGCGCTTGCAGCAACGATAGCTCAATTACCACAGGAACTGGGTATATTGGTCGTTGATATCAGAACAAAAAGGATTGATTTGCCAGCAGAAGTCAGCCACTCCGTTTATGAGAGAATGCGCGCTGAGCGTTTACGCGTAGCCAAGGATTTTCGCGCACGCGGTGCGGAAGCTGCTGAAAGGATTAGCGCAACTGCTGATAGGGAACGGGAAGTCATCCTGGCGAATGCTTATCGTGATGCCGAGATCACCAGGGGTGAAGGTGATGCACAGGCAACGGAGACTTATGCCGCTGCCTTCGGTAAGGATAAGGAATTCTATGCCTTCTACAGGAGTTTAACGGCCTATCAGAAAAGTTTTGGTGGCCAAAATGATATTCTGCTGATTTCGCCTGAGTCAGATTTCTTTAAATATTTTAATCATCCGCTAGGTCGATAGCGTTATAACCCAAGATTTATAATCTAGAATCGAGTCAGAGGTATCCTGGAAATTTACCAGGGTATCTCCGGCAGATTTGGCCTGTGTTGCAAAAAGATCTTAGGAAAACCTGATGTGGATTGACTTTTTTACAGCACTGGCCTTGGTCTTCATTATCGAGGGAATCATGCCGTTTTGTAATCCTGCAGGCTTACGTAAAATGTTCATTTTGGTTGCAGGTATGAATGATACGAAATTACGTTTTATTGGATTGACGAGCATGCTGTCGGGGTTGCTATTACTTTATTTGGTTCGTTGAGCCCCAAGTAAAAATCAATAAGTTTCAAAAAATATGATGAAGACTCAAAGTAGTTGGATATTACCTGAAGGGATAGAAGAAATACTGCCACCTCGAGCCGGGCAGCTCGATCAGTTGTGTCGGGGGATCATTGATCTATATGCAACGTGGGGATACCAATTAGTGATTCCGCCAATGATTGAATATATGGATTCTTTACTTACGGGGACAGGCAAAGATCTGGATCTGCAAATATTTAAACTGACTGATCAGCTAAGTGGTCGCTTAATGGGTGTGCGTGCCGATACAACACCCCAGGTTGCGAGAATCGATGCCCATAATCTGAAGAGGGAAGTGCCGACGAGATTATGTTATCTGGGAACGGTTTTGCATACGCGTCCAGAAAATACCGGGGGTAATCGAAGCCCATTGCAGGTGGGTGCTGAGCTCTATGGACACAAAGGGATTGAAAGTGATATCGAAGTATTGTGTTTAATGATTGAGACGTTAAAGAAGGCAGGGATTGAAAAAATTCATGTCGATCTTGGTCACGTCGGTGTTTATAACAATCTTGTTCAATTAGCAAAACTGGATGAAGGCCTCAAAGAAGACAAGGAACTGGAATTATTTGATGTACTACAGCGAAAGGCGATGCCTGAATTAAATGACATGATTTCAGAAGGTTCTTTGTCTGCAGAAGCAGGAAAGATGTTTAAAGCGTTGATAACTGCGAATGGTGCAATTGATGATTTCAAAGAAGCCAGAGCTTCATTTGAAAATATTAATTCAGAGATTAAGTATTGTCTGGATGAATTACAGAATATATTCGAATTGATCAGCAAGAGAATGCCAGAGGTGACATTGAATTTTGATTTGTCCGAATTGCGCGGATATCACTATCACACGGGAATTGTCTTTACAGCTTATGTGCCGGGCTGTGGTCAGGGCATCGCTTTTGGTGGACGCTATGATGATATTGGAAGTGCTTTTGGTCGTGCACGTCCAGCAACCGGATTTAGTACAGATATTAAAACCTTACTCGGCCTGAGTAATAGTGATGCAGAAAGCATCCCGGGTATTTTTGTGCCGTGCAGTGATGAGCCAGGTCAAATGGAGGCCATCAGAAATTTACGAAATCAGGGTAAAATCGTTATCTGCGAATTGCCGGGGCAGAATGATACGCCGGAAGACATGGGTTGTGACAAGCGACTTGAATGTCAGGACGGTCTGTGGGTCGTTGTTCCTCAATAACACATTTTTGTATTCTAAAATTACACGGGCAATCTAATGGGTAAAAATATTGTCGTTCTCGGCACTCAATGGGGTGATGAAGGCAAAGGTAAAATCGTTGACCTGTTGACCGATCAGGTCGCGGCGGTTGTTCGCTTCCAGGGCGGACATAATGCCGGGCACACGGTAATCATTGAGGGTGATAAAACGGTGTTGCATCTCATTCCCTCCGGAATTCTTCGAGAGGGTGTGCAATGTCTGATTGGAAATGGTGTCGTTCTGAGTCCGCAGGCCCTGCTGGAAGAAGTTGGCATGCTTGAAGAGAAAGGCATTTGTGCACGTGAGAGATTGAAAATCAGCGAGGCATGCACATTGATCCTTCCCTACCATGTCGCACTTGATCAGGCACGTGAAAAAGCAAGAGGTAATGATGCCATCGGCACAACAGGACGTGGGATAGGCCCAGCTTACGAAGACAAGATTGCAAGAAGGGCACTTCGTGCAGGCGATTTCCTGAATAAAGACAGATTTGCAGAAAAATTGTCAGAAGTTCTGGAGTTTCATAACTTTATTTTGAAAGAATATTTCAAATCCGAGACGGTTGATTATCAGACGACGCTTGATGAAACAATGGAACTGGCCGAATCAATTATTCCCATGATGACAGATGTGACAGAGTTTATCTGGCAGCTTCAAAAAGCAGGTGACAATATTCTCTTTGAAGGGGCACAGGGCACATTGCTGGATATTGATCATGGTACTTACCCCTTCGTAACTTCTTCCAATACAACGGCGGGGGGCGTGTCAACAGGCTCAGGTGTCGGTCCTGGATGTATTGATTACATACTTGGAATCACCAAGGCATACACGACACGTGTTGGTTCAGGCCCGTTTCCAACCGAGTTGTTTGACGCGACAGGAAAACATCTCGCAGAAAATGGTCATGAATTCGGTGCAACAACAGGGCGTGCTCGTCGTTGTGGATGGTTCGATGCCGTGGCATTAAGGCGATCAAAACAGGTGAATAGCCTGAGCGGATTGTGCATTACCAAACTTGATGTTCTGGATGGGCTGGATTCCGTTCAGATTTGCACCGGATACGATTACAGAGGTGAAACAAGAACAACCCCACCCGCAGGCGCAGATGCAATTGCTGAATGTAAGCCTGTTTACGAAGAGATGCCCGGTTGGTCTGAATCTACTTCGGGCGTGACTTTATATGATTCGCTCCCGGAAAATGCACAAAATTATTTGAATCGACTTGCAGAGCTCACGGACACAGCTGTTGATATGATTTCTACTGGATCTGATCGTGTTGAGACGATCATTCTCAAACATCCACTCGATTGATACAAGTAGTTTGGGTATAACAAAGAAATCAATGGTGCCGAGAACGACGTGCAGGACCTCGGTACCCCCTTGTGGGGTGAGCACAAGTGTCGCGGGCGCATGGATGCGCAAATGAGTGACGAGGACGTAGTCTTCGACGAGGTACATCTATGAATTTACAATGTAATTATGGTGCCGAGAAGAGGACTTGAACCTCCACATGGTTACCCATACTAGCACCTGAAGCTAGCGCGTCTACCAATTCCGCCACCTCGGCATAAGTGTTGGGCTAAGGAAGAACGG
>SMWN01000011.1 GCA_004356415.1 Gammaproteobacteria bacterium | reverse complement strand
GCTTACGCTGGATAGCAGATGTTTATAATAATTATCTTAGTGTCTGCTCTGGGTCGGAAGGAGACGTTCAAAGGGTTTAACTGAATAACCGCCCAAGGAAAACACGGGGTTGTCTATCACCTAACGAACTATTTATGGGGCAGCGAGTGGACTTACTTGCTGCGTAATTAAATTGCACTTATTATCCGAAACCGCCATCGTTATAAATATAAAAATATTGCAATTTCCAAATTGCATGATTTCAGTTTAACAGGGGAGTTCATAAACTAAATACCCCATATGGGGTAAGTTTTTGATAAATAAGCTGATGTGGGTGTGAGTTTTGTCTTATAAACTACGATGTCACTAATACAACAGCATGAACGGCAATACCTTCTTCTCGCCCTATGAAGCCCATTTTTTCTGTTGTTGTTGCTTTAATGTTGATATTGTCGATAGTCGTATCTATATCTTGTGAAAGATTTTCGCGCATCCCCAATATATGGGGCAACATCTTTGGAGCTTGTGCGAGTATCGTAATGTCTGCATTTACTAGCTTCAGATTATTTTTATCAATTAACGCTTTTACATGCCTTAATAATATTCTGCTGTCGATATTCTCAAATTCTTCTGAAGTATCTGGAAAATAACTGCCAATATCACCTAAAGCTGCTGCACCGAGCAAAGCATCGCATAATGCATGAATGACGGCATCACCATCAGAATGTGCTAAAAGCCCTTTTTCATACGGTATTGTCACGCCACCGAGTATCAACGGACAGTCATCTACAAAGGTGTGTGCATCATAACCATGTCCAATACGCATTATGTTCTCTCCTGCTGGGATAAAAATAATTCGGCAAGTGCCAAATCATTGTTACGTGTAATTTTTATATTATCAGGATGGCCTTCAACCAGAACAGGCCGTAAACCACTCAATTCAACCGCCTGTGCTTCATCTGTCACCACTCGCTCTTGAGACAAAGCGTTTTCCAAAGAATTAATCAGAACATCCAAGTGAAACATTTGTGGTGTCAGGGCATGCCACAGACCTTCACGCTCCACTGTTTCCTGAATTATGCATGATATATCTGCACGCTTCATCGTATCCCGAACGGGTAAGCCCAGTAGACCACCAACTTCGTGTCCAGCCAATGCATCTATCAAGCGATCAATATCTTCTTTTCTTAAACAAGGTCGTGCTGCATCGTGTACCAATACCCAGTCACTGCTGTTTGCTTGTTCTGATAACATGTGCAATCCGTTCAACACCGAATGACACCTTTCAGTACCACCTTCAACAACGGTAATCTTCGGGTGCGAACTAATACCCAGAGTATTCCAAACATCATCGTTCCCTGAAATTGCGACAACAACACCTTCAATTTTTGGGTGTGAACAGAAACGTTCCAGGGTGTATTCAAGTATTGTCTTGTGATTGATGCTTAAATATTGCTTGGGGACATCCGCCTGCATACGCGTGCCAACACCCGCAGCAGGAATGACTGCCCAATAACGGAGACCAGCTGTCATACGCTTTGATTATTCTCCTTGTTTGGAATGGCTTCTGGTAAGGCCCTTTCTATCGACTATCTGATAAAACGTCTCATCTTTCTTAATCATGCCCATTTCACTACGAGCACGTTCTTCAATCGCGTCCAGGCCTTGTTTCAAATCCAGAACTTCAGCAGCCAGAGAATCATTGCGTTCTTTCAATAATTCATTTTCATTAGTGATTAACTCTTTCTCCTGCTGCAAATGATGCACTTCCGTCAAGCTACCATTACCAATCCACAATCTGTACTGCAGTAGTACCAGCATTGTAAATAGCATGACAGTGACGAATTTCATTGTTGCCTATTGTATCTCACCGATGTTAATTCATACTTGGGTTATTTCAGGTTATAAAAAGTATCCTTTCCTGGATAACTGGCACGATCACCTAATTGATCTTCGATCTTCATCAAACGATTATATTTTGCAACGCGATCAGAACGTGACAGCGACCCTGTTTTAATCTGGCCTGCCGACGTCGCGACAGCTAGATCTGCAATGGTTGTATCTTCAGTCTCTCCGGAACGATGAGAAATAATGACGGTGTAACCTGCTTCTTTGGCCATATTAATCGCAGCAATTGTTTCTGTTAACGAACCTATCTGATTCACCTTGATCAAAATTGAATTAGCAATATTCTTATCGATACCGTCCTTGAGAATCTCTGTATTTGTCACGAATAGATCGTCACCGACCAACTGCAAATCTTCCCCAAACCTGTCGCTCATCAGACGCCAACCGTCCCAGTCATCCTCTGCCATAGCATCTTCCAAAGAAATGATGGGATATTTGTCAAACCAGGGTAAAAGAAAATCAATAAACTCTTCTGCACTTAGTATCTTGTTCTCTGACTCAAGATTATATTTTCCATCTGCATAAAATTCTGAACTTGCGACATCAAGTCCCAGAAAAATATCTTCGCCAGCCTTGAAACCTGCCTTGTCTATTGCTTCAAGAATCACCTCAATCGCTTCTTCGTTAGAGGACAAGTTCGGAGCAAAACCACCTTCGTCCCCCACCGTTGTGCTCAAACCCTTGGCCGAGAGTACGGACTTAAGCGCATGAAATACTTCTGTTCCATACCTTACCGCTTCTCTGATACTAGGTGCGCCGACCGGTATGATCATGAACTCCTGAATATCTATACTATTATCAGCATGTGCTCCCCCATTAATGATATTCATCATCGGCACAGGCATTACGAAAGGTCCATCGCCACCCAGATACTCATACAGAGGAATGCCTTTTTCATTGGCTGCCGCATGGGCCGTTGCCATAGAAACGGCCAGTATGGCATTAGCACCCAGATTTGCCTTATTAGGTGACCCATCCAGATCAATCATTGTCTGATCAATCCCCGCTTGATCCGTCACATCCTTCCCCACAACAGCAGAACTGATTTTTGTTTCAATGTTTTCTACAGCCTTGAGTACACCTCGGCCTAAATAGCGATTCTCATCGCCATCTTTCAGTTCCAATGCTTCACGGATTCCGGTCGATGCGCCCGACGGCACCATGGCACTGCCTACTGCACCAGATTTTGTGACGACCTCTGCTTCAATCGTTGGGTTTCCCCGAGAATCCAGGACTTCTCTTGCAATAATTTTAGCTATGGCAGACAAAATATTTACCTCGTTATAATTTTTATTCGGCATCTCCCATTACGGGGGCCAGTTTTATTTGTTCATCAATATTTTTTAATGTCTCCAGTAATGCTCGCATCTTATCCAGGGGCCATGAATTAGGCCCATCACTCAAGGCATTTTCTGGATCAGGATGCGTTTCCATGAATAATCCCGCAATCCCTACAGCAGTCGCCGCACGAGCCAGGGGTGCAACAAATTCCCGCTGCCCTCCTGACTTAGCCCCTAGCCCTCCAGGCATCTGTACCGAGTGCGTGGCATCAAACACAACAGGGCAACCTGTTTCCTGCATCACAACCAGAGAGCGCATGTCTGAAACCAGATAGTTGTAGCCAAAACTGGCGCCCCGTTCACAGACCATTATCTGTTCATTGCCCGTTGCGCGCGCCTTATTCACAACATGTTGCATGTCCCATGGCGCAAGAAACTGACCTTTTTTAATATTCACTGGCAGGCCTTGTCTGGCGACATCCTGAATAAAGTCAGTTTGCCGACACAAAAAAGCCGGCGTTTGTAAAACGTCAACGACATCAGCAATTTCATTCAAAGGCGCACCATCGTGTACGTCTGTTAAGACTGGAACATTCAAGGTTTCTTTGACCTTGGCCAATATTTTCAGGCCTTTCTCTATGCCGGGTCCTCGATAGGATTCGTGTGAACTTCTGTTTGCCTTGTCATAGGAAGACTTGTAGATAAAAGGAATATTCAGTTCAGTGGTTAATTCCTGCAAATAAGCTGCCGTGTCCATTGCCATTTGCTCACTTTCCACGACACAGGGACCCGCTATCAGAAAGAAAGGCTTGTCGCTCCCGACTTCAAAATTACACAGCTGCATTCCTGGCTCCTTGACTGCTGCCTAACTCTGATTCAGCATCACGATAACGCGAGGCAGCAGCAACAAAACCAGAAAAAAGTGGATGTCCATCCCTGGGGGTTGATGTGAATTCTGGATGAAACTGACATGCGACAAACCAGGGATGATCAACCAATTCAATAATTTCGACCAATTGGCCATCCATCGACAGACCGGTAAAGTTCATCCCGGCATCTTCCAGTTGTGTTTTATACCGATTATTAAATTCGTAACGATGTCGATGACGTTCGGTGATAACATCCTGACCATATAATTCCCTGACACGACTCCCTTCAAACAACTGGCACTGCTGACCGCCCAGGCGCATAGTTCCACCCAGATCAGTACCCTCGTCACGCTGCTCAATTGTACCGTCTTGCTCCATCCACTCTGTAATCAAGGCAATCACAGGGTGCTCAGTCTCGCGTTCGAACTCTGTGCTATTTGCATCCTGAAATCCTAGTTGATCTCGTGCGTATTCAATCACCGCCAGCTGCATGCCCAGACAAATACCAAGATAGGGAATGTGATTTTCTCTGGCATATTTAATGGCTGCAATCTTTCCGTCTATGCCCCTGTCACCAAACCCACCGGGTACCAAGATCGCATCCATATCACTCAAACATCCCGTGCCAGTCGTTTCAAGCTCTTCAGAGTCAACGTAGCTTATATTGATACGTGTCCGGGTACTAATACCAGCATGGGTAAGCGCTTCAGTGAGTGACTTGTAAGAATCGGCAAGATCAATATATTTTCCGACCATTGCGATGTTTACTTCGCCCTGTGGAGAGGCCATCGCTTCCACGACAGCATCCCATTCACTGAGATCTGCCTCGGGTACATCAAGCTTTAATTTTCTCACAACGATCTCGTCTAATCCCTGTTCGTGCAAACCTCTTGGTATCTTGTATATATTATCGACATCCACTCCCGAGATAATCGCAGACTCCTCGACATTGGTGAAGAGTGCAACCTTTTTGCGTTCATTGTCCGGTAATGGTTGCTTTTCTGTACGACATAACAACACATCAGGTTGGATACCAATGGAGCGTAATTCTTTCACTGAATGTTGTGTTGGTTTGGTTTTTATCTCACCGACGGCTGCAATATAAGGCACCAACGTCAGATGCATAAATAAGGTTTGCTCTGTCCCCAACTCAATCCGGAGTTGGCGAATGGCTTCCAGAAATGGTTGTGACTCAATATCACCGACAGTACCGCCGATCTCAACCATTGCAATCTCGGCATCACCGGCACCTTCTATAATGCACTTCTTGATTTCATCGGTGATATGCGGGATCACTTGCACTGTCCCTCCAAGATAATCACCTCGACGTTCTCTCTGAATCACATTCAAATAGATCCGGCCCGTCGTATAGTTATTCTTCTTGCCCATGGTAGTGCGTACAAAACGTTCGTAATGACCTAAATCAAGATCGGTTTCCGCGCCATCCTCAGTGACATACACCTCACCATGTTGAAAGGGGCTCATGGTCCCAGGATCAACATTGATATAGGGATCCAGTTTTAACAAGGTTACGTTCAGACCACGCGCCTCCAGAATAGCGCCTAATGATGCGGAGGCAATGCCCTTACCCAATGAAGAGACCACGCCGCCCGTGACAAAAATGAATTTGGTCATTCGTCTAACGTGAATATTAGCGAGTATGTCATGTTATTTAGGTACCATAATCAACGCTAGGATAGAGGGGGGAGGAATCCTTATCGAGTCGCCTGTTGTGCAGTGAACCGTCGGTATGTTCGATAGGGCCTGTTTTTCGTTCCATAATTCGCGGACGATGCTATCAGATATGGACATTTTTCTCCATCTCGGAGCGGGTTATTTCCACTGAATATTTACGCCTGCATTAGAGTCATCCTGCTACAGAGCATCAATCATGTACAATGTTTGCGCATATAAAAATGACTCTCTGAAAGATATTCATAGTATGGTGTAATGACCTCTAAACCGATAGAATATGAGGCTCATTGGTGGATTCAAACACTAAAAACTATAAAAACTACTTTCATAAGATTTTTATAACTTATTGTGTTTTATAAAAATTTTCAACCGGTAACTAGCTGAAGGAGAGGCCGGCATGTCAGATATAGAAATC
>SMWN01000083.1 GCA_004356415.1 Gammaproteobacteria bacterium | reverse complement strand
TTGTATAGAGTCACCAATAGGAACGTATTTGTATTTTATCGAGTATATCCATATCCATGATCCATAAACACAACAACAGGCACAAACCCGGTGCCTGTTCGCTTACCCATTGCCGTTGCGCCACAGGGTGATGCCTCAACTGTTTCAGTTGCCGAATACCTTCTCCTACACTGGCGGTCATCTCATCAGTGAAATTCAGATCAGCTATATCAATCAAGCGCGCCTGCTCAACGATATCTCCACCGAACAGGAATGATAACTCCCGTGCCAAAGACTCATGCTCGGTAATATCCTGCTCCAGTCCATCTTTATATTCAGTATCGATCATTTAATAATTATAAAATTAACATACGTGGACAATGTCATGAAAGCACAAGTGTCGCGTTGACATGGAGTCAAGGACACCTACATGGATGTAGGTGGTAGAGTAATGCAGGAGCATGTACCGAGCGACCGCATTAATGCCGCGGGTGCAGGACACACAGGACGACTACAAGGGTGCAGGAGGTAGAGCACGCCGGGACGACCACAGGGATGTGAGAGGTAGAATATTGCCTGGAGCAAATATCGAGCAATTGCCGAGTGGCCCGTACCCTTTAACTTATTCACTCCGACCCCCTTTTATTCACCATTAGCCCATCAATAGCGCATGATTAGATTTTAGGATCGACCCCGCCAGTATTTTTCCACATAAGTTTCAAGTACTCTAACCCTTGGTTTCTAAATATGCAATTTATTTGATCATCTTGACAAAAATGTCCAAAAAACAGAGCAACTCCGCTAATCTCGATATCGTATACGAGTACCACGATCGAACAAAACATCAATTTCAACACTATGCGCGCTCATTGGGATATATGGATTGGGATAACCAACCCGATCCATTCCGGCGTTACGATCAATCATTAACACTTGCACTTGACCATCCACAAATTACCAAAACGCCAACCTATGACTCATTATTCCATACATGGCAGGAACATGTCGTACCAATAAATCGTGATTCAATTAGTCGTCTCTTTTATGAGAGCCTCGCGATTTCCGCCTGGAAACAGGCAGGCGAAAATCGCTGGTCATTACGAGTTAATCCCTCAAGCGGCGATCTCCACCCCACAGAGGCTTATTTAATCGCCGGGCCGATTAAAGATTTAAGTGATGTGACAGCCGTCTATCATTATTCCGCTTATGCACATGCACTGGAGCGCCGGATCATCCTGACGAATGAGGATTGGAAAGCTATCAATCAGAACTTGCCACCAGGTTCCCTGTTGATTTCACTGTCCTCAATCTACTGGCGTGAATCATGGAAATACGGTGAACGTGCCTTTCGTTATTGCCATCACGATGTTGGGCATGCGATAGGTACAATTACTTTTGCCGCAGCAGCCCTCGGCTGGAAAACCAGGCTGATCCATTCCGTAACAGATGATGATCTGGCAATGTTGTTAGGGATCCATCAACAGGAAGGCATCGAGGCGGAATATCCGGACTGCCTGCTGGCAATTCTTCCTACAGATGAAAACATCACACCAGCAGATTGCATTGTTAATTTGCCTATTACATTACTTGATCGGGTCAAAGATATTGAGTTTGAAGGCTATCCAAATACATTAAGCAGCCATCATCATGAATGGCCGATCATTGACACCGTTGCTGAAGCATGCCGTTTTAATAATGACACTTCATTGAATCAAAAACAGGTTCCCTCGAATAAATACAATAATGAAACCAAACTTGACAATGACAGGCGAATATCAGTACGAAAGATCATCAGGCAACGTCGAAGCGCGCTGGCGATGGATGGGCATAGTACGATCAGTAAAGAAATATTTTACAGAATGATGGTGCATGTCTCCCCGCATTTGGGCAAAAATATAATAGAAGTATTGCCCTGGCGGGCACACGTTTCACTCGCCATCTTCATCCATCGTGTGGATGACTTGCCAGCAGGACTGTATTTACTCGTCCGCGATCCTGGTCACGAACCTTCTTTAAGAACGGCATTACGTTCTGAATTCCATTGGGAAAAACCTGAAACTTGTCCTGAGTCTCTCCATTTGTATCTACTGCAACATACCAATTCACTCGATTCCGCACGAATAATCAATTGTCATCAGGACATCGCTGCAGACGGTGCCTTTGCACTAGGCATGCTGGCAGAGTTCGACGCCAGCCTTGAACAATATGGCGCATTATTTTATCCGCGCCTGTTCTGGGAAACGGGATTGATAGGACAAATCCTGTACCTGGAGGCCGAAGCAACTGGCATACGATCGACAGGCATCGGTTGCTTTTTTGATGATGCCATGCATGAAGTACTGGGTATCAGCGATCACAGCTGGCAAAGTTTATATCACTTTACCGTCGGCGGTCCTGTGGATGATCCACGATTACAAACACTACCCTCATACTGGTATCTGAAATAAACCATCAAACATCAATGAATTCACCTGGAAAAACAACACCGCCCCGTTACACTGACCGAACGTTTCCGCCTTACCGTTTCGTGCCGGGCAAAGCACCACATCCTACCCGCGATCCCGATGGTCACTCATACAATAAACCATTAGAAAAACTCGAGCCTTTCGAGGTTGATCAATGGCAATCCTGCGATGAGTATCTATATGGAATCGACTTATTTAACTATGGCTACTGGTGGGAGGCACATGAAGCGCTCGAAGCCGTCTGGGTAGCTGCAGGAAGAAAGACAGAAACGGGACTGTTTATACAAGGACTGATCCAGATAGCCGTTGCCCACTTGAAAAGATTCCAGGGATTTAACGATGTTGCAAGACGCATGACAACCGAGGGACTCGACAAGATGAAGTACGTTGAAGGCGTTTACTTAGGGGTCGATGTCACTGCATTTCGTCGTGAGGTTAAATTATACAGCGAAAATAATGACCAATTACCCGTAATCATTAAGTTACTCATGAATTAAGTACTCCGCCCCACTTTAATTTAATTGATTTGATAACTTCACAACCATTGTCTGGCTCTTTCCTTGTATTCTCTACCTCATCTTATTTACAGATTTAATCGATCACAATCTATAGCCGCTTGCCGGCTAACGTCGGTGTCTTGTCGGTACGGGTTTCCAGTTTCAGATAACTTAAAAGACGCACACTGCCCTCCTTGTGCAACGTTTCATGAATTTGCTCAACAGCCGCGAGGATATCCGATAGTTCCCCTTCAATGTTTGTCCCCGAAGCATGGGTCTCGATAATGAAGTCATGGTCCTTAAGCATTTCAACAACACGAGTGACCTGCTCCCTGACGGAAACCCCGCTGCAAAGCGGGATAACCTGTAATTCCGCAGTTGCTTTCATTTCAAAACTCTCAAATCAATGTAAAGATAAATCTGTCCCCTTATTCTTAGTCTAGTAAATATTCACCGCCGATCCAATTCAATTTAAAAAGAAATAACATGCATGGATGCATTAATGCAGTGGGCGCATGGATTGCACAGAAACGGCCTGTATCCTTTAATTTGATCAGTGTAAGAATTCTTGAATCATTTTTTCAATGCCTTTAACCACATAGACCATTTTTTCATAATCCACTTTATCCGGTGTATCTTCCGATGTGTGATAGGCAGGATAACGATAAGGAGCTGTGTCCGTGATCATGATCGCTGGATAGCCGTGCTTCCAGAATGACCAATGATCAGACCAGCTGATACCCGGAATGAACGCAGGAGCTGCAATACCCTCTGATGGGAAAGTTGCATGCATCCTGAATGATCGAATTGATTTGGTCACAAGGCCACGCGAACTGAGATTACTCACAAATGCGATAAAGTTACCTTTCTTCGGATAAAAGAGATTGAAGATCGGCGGATAATGCTGACTGCCGGTTTCGTCACTGAAATAACCGATCGTCTCTAGGGAAAACATCGCAATGATATTTTCTTTGTCCTTTGCTACTTTTTTTGCATACACATAACTCCCCATATTACCTGTCATGGCGTTCGGGGGTTCCTCATTAACAAAGGCGAGAAACCTGATTGTATGTTGAAAACTTTTATCCTTGAATCGATCAGCGAGCTCCAGAATAGCTGCGACACCTGACCCATTATCATTCGCACCCGGTGCACCGGGCACAGCATCGTAATGTGCACCAACGATAATGATCTCTTTGGGACGTGAGGTACCGGTCAATTCAACCTCAATATTGGCAACGGCATCACCATTGAGTTGATATTCATGAAACTTCACCTGATAACCGGAAGATTCAAATTGCCCGGCAATATATTTTCTGGCAGCATCAAGTCCTTTTTTTTCGATAAAGTTTCTGCCCGCCGGATTTCTGCACAACTCAATAACATGGGCTTCAAATCTTCTCGCAGTCGCATGATCAGCATCATCGAACGCTGGTAATTCGCCCTCATATGACTTACCTGGCATATAGATCATGTATGTGAAAATGGCGACAACCAGTAAGGAGATAACTAAATAGGCGATCATTCTAGGCTTCACATTTTACATTTAACCCATAGGTTTGTAATAGATGGCTCGGCTATCTCTGCATCTTGCAATACTTTGTAATAACCCTGACACGCCTCTTCAAAGGTTTGAAAAAGCCCATCACCGTCCATGCGATTATCTTACTGTCCTCTTTTTTCGAAAAAATATAAAATTAATCGTGGACTGTCCCCCATTATTTATTCACAATTAATCTTAATCAAGTATAACCAATAGAAATTGTCTAATATTACTAAATATTAATTCATTTTGACGGAAGGAAATAACATGAGCGAATACAACCGGGAAACGGGGTTCCTGACGTTAACCCTTGATAAATTACACGATTTTCACAGCACCGCAGACCGCCTACCCGAGGAGGAAGCACCACCGATAGAATTCTATGTCGAGAAACTAAAAAACTTTGGTCATGAAGTTGCTAATGTAACCGATGATCAACTGGACGTTAAAGCACCGGAGAATGAGATATTTGAATTACTAAGCGGGCAACATATTTATCTTTAGTTTGAATATAATATTTATGTTTATATTGCAAAATCTGGATTTTTAAATGAGAAAAATTCGAATTCTGTATTTTGTTATTACAATTATTTTAATCATGCAGGGTTGTAGTGATGATATAAACATGCAGGGTTGTAATGATGATAAAAAATGGTATCGCGGTAATACTCACACTCATACAGCGTTTAGCAATCATGCTTTTTCTTCTCCTGACATTGCTGCAAAATGGTACCAAGAACACGGTTATAATTTTCTTATCCTGAGCGAACATAATAAGTTCGTCGAAATAGAAACCGATAAATTTCCTGAGTATTTACAGAACGAATTTATATTCATTCCGGGGCAAGAAGTAACTGGACATAAGACTGTTCATACTACTGCTATGAATATCAATCGATTCGTACCCTGGAATTTTGACCATATAAATAAATCAGTAATTCTACAGAATCACGTCAACGGTATAATTGAAGCAGGAGGACAGGCAATACTAAATCATCCTAATTACAGATATGCAGTAACTGCTGAAAACATTTCATCGGTAAAAAATCTTTATATGTTTGAATTATTTAATGGAAATCCTGTGACGAATAACTTTGGCGATAATGAGCATTCATCAACAGAGGATATATGGGATCAACTGCTAACGAAAGGAATGTTGATCTATGCTGTAGCTTCTGATGATGCACGCCAATTTGAAATATTTGCCGATTATATGTCCAATCCTGGACGTGGTTGGGTGATGGTTCATTCGTCAAAACTGGAAGCAGATGAAATAGTCACTGCCATGGTGAAAGGTGATTTCTATTCTAGTAGTGGCGTATTTCTGAAAACAAATGACAGACACTCAGATGCGTATATCATAGAAGTCGATGAAAAAAAGACCGAAGAAGAACTTTCCCAGGATTATATAAGAGGAAATCAAATAGAAAAAGGAACAGAGGGGTACAAAATAGAATTTATAGGACCAAATGGGGAAATCCTTAAAGTAATAAAAGCAACTAAAGGAAACTACAGGATCAAGAAGTCAGATGTTTACGTCCGTGCCAAAGTCACTTATACGAGAATGCATCAGGATGGTGGTTATGAAGAATTCTACGCCTGGGGGCAACCTATATTTAAATAAAGTATATTCTGTGTTAAAAAGGGGTCTTGTATATGGACGTACTTATGTTGAGCAACGACTGCACGGAAGCAGGACGACTCCAGGGAAGGAGGAGGTAGAGTTGCGCCGGGAGCAGCAACCGAGAGCCGTATCTGGAAGCGCGAAGCCTGCCCTTGGGGTACAACGGCCGAGATAGAATGACTCAGAAAGTCGAGGCATGACGCCGGTATCGACCTGATCCCTTTTATCTGCACTCGTTCCCCAGTACGTTTCAATTAATGCTGATGACTATCGTGATTTCCGGTTACGTGATCAATGCTTTTATTTCCTAACTGCTCTGAGTTACTTTGATCTTGTATTTCAGTTTGGTTTTGCCCATGTTCTAACTCTTCATGATTATTTGAGTGACTTTCACCCTCTGCTTGCGGAAGTGACATTACTCCAAGACCATACCGGTAGACGTTCTCTGCACCATGCCATGCGGTGGTAGCCAATAACACGCCACCAATCAGTAGTCCTGTCAAAAATAGTTTGCTTGGCAGATTCTCTTGACGTTCAGACCACAGTGACCATCCCGCCA
>SMWN01000082.1 GCA_004356415.1 Gammaproteobacteria bacterium | reverse complement strand
TGGCACATGCGCCGAATCAGGTGCCGGATCTCTGGATCAATCCTTGGCCTTCCGCGGCGACGACTCTTCCAGCGCCAGTAGTATCGGAAGCCTTGCCGATGCCAGCGTACAATTGTTCCAGGTTGAACGACATGAAGGGTCTCTCGCCAACCCGCCCAAATCTGTGACAGTACAACCCAGAATACCCGATCTGCATCTGTCAGCCTCGGTCGAGAATGACGATGCTTCAGAACCGCCAGCTGTTGTCGAAGGGCCAGATTCTCTATCACCAAATCACGCTGGCAGCGCATCACCGCTCTCAACGTTCCGAGTAGTATTGCCATCCATTTGATCATGTTTCGGAGGCTAGCCGTTCGGCTCCAAAAAAGCCAATAGAATCA
The DNA here is from genome assembly GCA_004356415.1 of Gammaproteobacteria bacterium. Taxonomy (GTDB): domain Bacteria; phylum Pseudomonadota; class Gammaproteobacteria; order Eutrophobiales; family Eutrophobiaceae; genus SMWN01. The sequence goes on along the minus strand of SMWN01000082.1, from coordinate 7,115 downwards.
ATTCGGACGAATATTCAGGAGGGACAACTTCAGCTTCTTCTTGCTTTGCCAGCGTCACCCGTGCTCGAGAGAGTATCTTCCTGATCACTACCGGATCTAGAATTAAACTCTACTAGCTATTGAATAGCACCATGTACAACAATCTGACGATTCATGGCCTCAACGTGACTTTTAATTACATGGTTAAACCCAAGGTAGTCTCCATATTTCTCACTTAGTTTTTCACTGACCTGTTGAGCTATTTCAGCAATCATCCTGACAAATCCTTCGTAACCATGGGTTTCTGCATTATAGAATTTTGCATAATCCAGAGTTGCGAGAACTATTTTCACGGCACGACCGATGTCCAACATATAATCAAGATATAATCGGGCATCCTGCCTACTTCCGATGTTTCCATGCCCCCCGTTCAAAAAGTTCCAATCGAGAGATAATAGTAATTTAATCATGTCGGTAAATGCTTGGGGGTCCATAGCACCACTAAACTTAAAATACGGCAGATAACCAGGATTGATACCATCTACGCCATGTACGACACTTTCTGATGTCAGATAAAAAACGGAACTGTCCAAACTGTGTGAAAAATTCTCAAGGGTAAATATTTGGACTTTTAGATTTTCAAAATAGAACTCTCCCCTTGGCACGTCGATCAATTCTGTTGGAGATGGCAAATTCAATCTAAATCTTTGTATCTCTTTATTTGTATACGTTGTTGCAATAATTCGGGGCGTAATATCAATCGTTTTTAGTTCGTCAACGACCACTTGAGCATCTCCTATGTGATCCAAATGACTGTGTGAGTATATGAGTGCCGTTACAGGCAGATCAGTAATCGTTTTAATTGACTTTAATATTTCCTTACCGCGACCTCCGGACAAGGGATCGAACAACGCAACACCCTTATTACCCACATAAAAAATACTGGAATATCCATTTACATGAATCCAATAAGTTCTTTCTGTCAATCTCTGAAGGATTACCTCACCTTTATTACTTAATGCATCAAACTCATCAATAGTTTGGCCGAAAAGTAATGAAATATTGGATGACGGTTTTACTGTATCTGCCGATACAGAATGTGATGCAACATTAATTAGCAAAAGAGCCGTTAAACATAATTTCGACATGTTATTAAACACTGAGTTTTCTAATGAATTTCAGATATTTGGAGATTGCCTTCAATCCTTCTCGAATAATTCCAGTTCATTACCGTCCGGATCCAAAACATAGATCGCTTTACCATATGGGCCGGGGCCTAATTCTCCTCTTGGAAATTCTGCCTCCGTTTTTTTAAGTTTTTCATATAGTGCCTCAACATTTCTAACCTCAAACGCCAGATGATCCATTTGTTTCCTATCACCAGGTCCACCAGCCGTCAATCCCAATCCTTCCATAGTTGCTATGAACGGTCGACCATCGGGCAGTGGCTTGGCATCAACACGATGTGTAAATCCAAGGGTATTGAGATAAAAGTCTTTTGATTTCTCCAGATCACTGACCATTAACAGTAAATGATGCAGGTAAACTGGATGTGGTTTTAGCTGCCCGTCTATCCAGCTCAGGAAATCACTTGAATCGCATGTAATGCCCAAATATTGTCGCCATACATTTTTTGCACTTTCTTCCCATTCCGGATTCACACCTGAAATACAATCTTCAATACCAACCACATCGAAATCGCGCAAATATGCTTCACGAATTGTGGTCTCTACGCATGCATTGGTAGTGAGACCGGTAACAAACAATGCCTCGACACCAAGCTGTTCCAACACAACTTCCATTCGGGTTTCATAAAAACCGCCAAACCGATGTTTGCGTATGACGAAGGTTGGATTATTTGCCAGGTCCTTAAGCTCATCAACTATCTCAGCATCCCAGGTGCCAGCCAAGGCTGAAATACCTTTTCTTTTCGATGTATGGGAAGGGAGTCGTTTCCGACTACGCCTGTGATCCGTTTCGAAATGTTCCTGAACAGTCCATAAAACCGGCATACCAACATCTTGACAACGCTCGATGATCGGACGTAAAGGCTGGATTATTGAACCTAAATGGTCTGTATCCAGGCCGGATTTACCCAGGGTGCCATCTTTATGGCAAAACGCGTTCTGCAAGTCGATGACAAGGAGTGCGGATTTTTTAATATCCAATAGATCAAGTGACATATTCACGCATCCTTTCTGTCCATACCCAAGACTCCAGCACGTGCCCAGTTTTCCAGTTCATATTCCTGAATAATAACGTGCAAACCATCCGGTTTTGCATCAGCGTGTTCTATCATGGCATCAGTTATTGCTTTTACCAATTTACGTTTTTGATCGACAGTTCGTCCTTTCCACAGTTGCACAGTAACTACAGGCATTTTTTCACCTATTCATATTTGTTAATTACCGGAATCATAAAGCGTTGTTGACTTTGGTACATCTTCCCGATCGAGGCCAGCACGTTCAACGGCCGCAGCAGCTAGTTCACGTGCCTTACGTTTAAGTTCTTGTTCATCAACACCTGCAACCCGGCCGTCTTTAAATAAAGCAACACCATTCACCCAGGTTTCTTCAATCGTCGCCGTTGAAGCGGAAAATACCAGAGCTTGTAGTGGATCATGAAACGGCGTCCACTCAATATGATCCAGATCAAATAGAATAAAGTCTGCTTTCTTACCAATCTCCAATGAACCAACCTCATCATCCCACATCAAGGTTTTGGCGCCTTCTGTCGTGGCAGCTCGCAAGGCCTGGCGTGCAGTAAAGATATCCGATTGCATGCGGGCATCCTTGAACATACCGGCTACCATAAACATCTGTCGCATCAGGTTCATATTCCCTGCGGCAGAGACTCCATCGGTACCTAGCCCAACTGTGACTCCTGCTGCGACCAATTCAGGGTATTTACCTATTGCCGTTGCCCCCTTTCCTAATTTAAACGAGGACGAAGGACAAAATACTACTTTGGCATCATAACTTGCGAGCGTACCGACCTCATCATCACTTACGGCTACGCCATGCGCAATGACAAGATTATTGCCCAATCCGCCAGCTTGCTCTATCCGAGTAATCGGCCACACACCGTGTTTTTCCTCACAGACTTTAGCTTCTTCTATGCTGGTTGCAAGGTGGTAGGTCGTCCCTACTCCCAGCTTCTCAGCAAGCTTACGCGCGCCAACGTGTAATTCCAGCGTACAGGGTTCCTTGCCTTCGATGTTCACCCAGCAACGCGCCCGGCCATCCAGAGCGCCGTGGTATTTTTTAACACAAGACTCTAGTTCTTGAAGCGCTTCATCAGCATTGGCATAAAAATGGTGTTTTACCATTTCATCGGTCCAACCACGCGGATACACTTCAGGGGGGTTATCAGCAGCATGGCGACCTGTAATACCACGCATACCGGTTTGTTCCATGGCTTTTACAGTAATACCCGGATCATATTGTGAACCCATATCAAGGAAACACGTCGTACCACAGCGAAGCATTTCCGTGATACCCAGCAATGCCCCACAATATTCATCATCTGCCGTTATGTGTGCATAAAATGGCTTGGCCCAATGAAACACCCAGGCCCTTGTATTGAGGTTATCCGGGAACACTGCTCGCGAAAGGGTTTCCGACAAATGCACATGGGAATCAATAAAACCCGGACACATTCCCTTAAGCGTGCCGTCTTTGATCAGCTTAAAACCCCCACGGTCATGTCTTTGAAACACATCAGCTGACGGCCCTATGTCGATAATTTTGTCGCCCTCGATCACTACTGCGGCATCACGGATAACGCTGTCGTCTTGGTCTACCGTCAGGACAAAATCAAGATGTTCAATCAGGGTTTTCACATATTCCTAATATTAATGGGCGCAAAGGACACAGAGTTTATTAAGAATTGACTCTCGGTGCTCACTGTGTAATTTGTGGCAAATCAACAAATCAATTTATTGTCAGTAATGAATCCGTATTAGTAAAGTCAGACAACAGTTCCGAACCGGATTCGGTAACGAGTACAATATCTTTGTTCTGCATTCCAAAACCGCAGCCGGTGTCATACACTAATGGCTCGATCCCCAAAACCATTCCTGCTTCCAGTGAAACATCTGAATACATCCCAACATACGGCTCCTCATGCAAGTGTAAGCCAATACCATGGCCAATAAATTTTATCGGCGGTAAATTTAATTTACTCAGATGCTTGATAAATGCTTCATAGATGGCTTTTGAACTGGCCCCCGGTTTGATCATATCCAGCACCAGATACTTGCATTCCACCAGGTTCTTCCAGATATCTTCAGCATGCTCAGGTGCTGATTGTACTTGGGCGGTTCGACAAACACCGGCATGATAGCCATTGATAACAGAAAAGATTTCAACCCGGCAAATGTCCTGCTCTTCCAGTACACGTAAAGAAGGCCCTACATTTGGGAACACACTACGAGGGCCGGTTGCAACGATCATTAGTTTGAAATCGTCGGCACCCAAACTATATATATTCTTGATCAGCCCTCCGGCGATGTCCATTTCAGTACTGCCGGCTGCTACGTCCATTAGTGCCTTGTAGATAGATTCATCAGCAATCCTGGACAAACGCCGCATCAAATCAATTTCATCTTCCGTTTTTATTTGACGCAAGCGCCCAAGATAACCTTCCGCTGCAACAAACTTCGCATCGGGTAATTCTCTTGTTAGCTCAGAATAATCACCGGCAAATATATAGTTCATCTCCATACCGATTTTTGCATCGGCCAGTCCCATATCTTTTAATAAATCGGCCAGCACCTGCATGGGATTGTCAGTAAATTCTCCCCAGATGCGTACATCAACATCATTGACTTTACTCTTTAGCGTACTTTCTTCCATATCAACTGCAAGAAATGCACATTTACCATCGGCAGTTACGACGATCGCAGCATGACGCCAGCGCATCAAGGGTTGGGAAGGCACGACAAAACCGGAAACATAAGCAAAATTTTCCGGAGACAGACAAATAACGGCATCAAAGCCATGTTCAGCCATGGTTGCCGTCAGCCGATTCACTATGTCTTTGCGCATACTATGACTTAATCCCTGTGCCGGGCTTTGGGGGAAATCGGAATCTTATGCGATTATAAAGTAAGATCATAAATTGTGATCACAAAATTAGCAATAATAAACATACCTTGCTGACCCGATTTACTCTCTACTGTAGCAAGTTAATTGAGGAGCTTGGATTCAACTACCAAGTGCAACAGTTAACGAAGTCTTGGTATTAAAGAAGACTTCATAGGGTGTCCGATAACCCAGTGTCTTTCTCGGACGGTGATTGAGTTTATCCATGGCATGTTTATCTACCAGAGGAGGCAGACAAACCCACTCCACCAGTCCGTCGGATTTTTCAATGTTTGCTACCTTACCGTCCGCGAGAGCAATCTCCAATGCCTGATTTGTAGTCGCGAAACCAACATTACGAATGGTGATATCCCCGCTATCAGACGTGCTAACAGGATTATCACTAGCGGACATGCCTAGTACTCCTTCAAGGTGATAATTGCGGGTTCAGAGGCACCCAGATGTTCCAAGACAAGGCGCAGACCGCAAAGAATGGCCCAGTCCTTCTTAAGGGCTGAAACACAGTATTGGGACATCTGGGTACCTCCCTTCGGGCGAGCTGGGAAGCGGTCGTTCGCGGTGTTACGCCTCTGGGCAAGGACATGCCATTGCCGGCGAGACGTGCCTTGCGCCCAACCACTTCCCAACTCGCTGAACTCGTAATTATCACCTTGACGGAGTACTAGGAACAATACATGCACAAGAGTCAACTGGCAGGATTCATTATTGATTGTGAAACCGATAACCTGGATGCAGCTGCCGCATTCTGGAGCGCAGCACTGGGACTTGAACCTAAGAAAAGTGATGACCCGGCAGAAGCTGCCTACGTGTTGCTTGAGACTAAGCCGGAAGATCAACACATCGAGGTGCAGAAAGTGGATCACGCCAGCCGCGTGCACCTGGATATCGAGACCGATGACATCGAGGCGGAAGTTCAACGGCTGGAAGCCCTTGGGGCCAGGCGTATTGGCCCGGTAAAGCGCTGGGTCGTGATGGAGGCGCCCACCGGTCAGCGGTTTTGCGTTGTACTCCCACAACGTGGAAATTTCGAGGATTCCGCCAATATCTGGGATTGAGGGGGAAAGTTATCGACGCAAGCACACTGCTGCTTCAGGTTGCTTCCAATGGGTTTTCCTTGCCATGCACCAGCCAGTCTGGGTACCAGTTATGGAATAGCGGCCTCAGCCACAAAGACGGTTTGAAAGGACGCCACTGCCCTTCCGGCTGGGCCAGGCGATCGGCCAGGGCGACCAGCACCCGGGGGTTAAAACCAAGGCCCAGGTGAGCGCCACCAACGTGAATATTTTCAACATCATAGCGGTCGGAAAGTTCCACGGTGGCCTGCCAGGCAACGACTCCATCCCCTCGTGTATAAAGCGCAGTGGTGGGAACCGGGGGTGGATGTGCCATGTGTTGCAGGAATGACTGTGGCATTTCCTCGTATGCAACTTCACTGAACATTGTGAAAATCCTGTGGACGTTGCTGGAACTGGGATGCCCGCGAAACGGGCTGCCCATGGTAACAACCTGGCGCACAATATCTGGCATTTCACGGGCAAGTTCGCGGGCATACACACCCCCAAGGCTCCAGCCAACCAGGCTGATCTTTTGGCTGTAACGATCGACCAACTCGCTAACCCGGTCCCGCATGCCATGGTGCAAATTGAAGCTGTAACCCATGTTGTAGCCCAGTTTCCATCGATGGGCCCGGTAACCAAGGTGCGCAATATACTTCCGTAAAGGCTGGGTGGAACGGGAACTGGCAAGGAATCCAGGGAATACGAGAACCGGGTGGTTGTCACCCTGGGGTAAAAACCTCCTAAGGCCTAACATCGGCACCATGGCTGCCGCGTCAAATACCGCCCTGCTTTCCAATAACAACAGCAGCATGGACGGACGATGTGAATGATCGATCAGGTCTTTTTTCCCTGCCTTTTTCATTGTTTTCTAATTCTTGAGTGACTCAATGGCTTTATCCAGTGCCTTGCTCGCATCGCGAAATGCTTGCAATGAATCCGTAGAGTCTGGCGGTTCTGCTTCTTCGTCCGGATA
>SMWN01000081.1 GCA_004356415.1 Gammaproteobacteria bacterium | reverse complement strand
CAAGGCGCAACTCGCAGTGAATGACTAGTCCTTCATAAGAGTTGTAACGCGGCACTGGCTTTCTAGCTGAACTCCCGCAGGGCAATACTGGAAACAACCATCTTCTTCGTTATAACACCTTGAACTAGGCAGAAAATTGCTCCTGCATTTTCTGCATACAATCCATCCATGGATATAAATGACTAGTGCATCGGCTTTATGCCTTGAATATGGTTGCTTCCCGTCTTGCTGAATCCTGTATTTCCAGGTAGTTTGGGTATATAGGGTTATTTTGCTGAATAAGGGTGAAAGCGCCCGCTTCTCCAAGTATAATTCGCGTCTTATTGGGCATCAGATTAAATTCGTTGGCCACAAGACTTTCTATATACCGTTTTCGATATACATGGGGAAATTAAATGAATCCACTCAAGTCAGTTAATGGCACGATAATCCTTGGTTTTGTTACTGCGGCCGTGATTATATTCCTGGTCGGGGGCACTGGTCTAAATGTATTGTCTCTTGTTGTCTGGTTACATGTCTTTTTTGGAATCATCTGGATCGGATTGCTTTATTATTTCAATTTCGTTCAGGTACCAGCTGTGGGTGAAGCACTTGCTGATGAAGGTGGGCCTGGACCTGCTGCGATTAATAAATATGTGGCGCCACGCGCACTGTGGTGGTTCAGGTGGGGCGCATTACTGACATGGTTGAGCGGTGCAGCTGCGTTGGAGGTGATGGGGATTGGTTTAAAAAATGCCTTTAGTCTGTCCGGCGACGGTCAAATTATTGGTATAGGCGCATGGTTGGGTACCATCATGTTGTTTAATGTCTGGGTTTTAATCTGGCCAAACCAGAAGAAGATATTAGGCATGGTCGAGGCCAGTGCGGATGAAATTGCAAAAGGTAAGATGGTCGCGTTGATGGCGTCAAGAACCAATACGTTTTTATCCATACCCATGATTATGTGTATGGTAGGTCAGGGTCATGGGCTGCCTTTCTAACAAGCAGGAAGCTTAAGTTTTTTGCAAAGCCCGGCCCGATTGGCCGGGCTTGTCATTTAAGGCTTCGTCAGTTTTTCTAACGAGTAAATTAAAACAGTCATTTTCAAATAGCTTTTATTGATAAATAAAATTAAGTAACAAACCCTGAGAAATAAATTTTGAGTAATTATTTAATGTCCAGTTATCAACAATTACCTGTTGCATTCGAACGAGGTTCTGGCGTCTGGTTGACGGACCAAAACGGGCAGCAATACCTGGATGCTTTAAGTGGTATTGGCGTGTGTGTGCTCGGTCACGCACACCCGGAAATTGAGAAGGCGATTGCAGATCAAGCTGGCAAGTTATTGCATACCTCAAATCTTTACCATATCCCTTTACAGGAAGCGCTTGCTGAACGACTAACATCACTTGCCGGGATGGAAAAAGTGTTTTTCGCAAATTCTGGTGCAGAGGCAAACGAAGTGGCCATTAAAATCGCCAGGCTTTTTGGCCATCAACAGGGTATCGATCATCCAGTTGTCATTACGGCAACAGGAAGTTTTCATGGTCGGACGATGGCAACACTGAGTGCAACAGGAAATTCAAAAGTGCAACAGGGTTTCGAACCGCTTGTCGAAAAATTTGTGCATGTCCCTTATAACGATATGGAGGTGCTAAGTAGACTCACAGACGCGAATATTGTCGCAGTCATGTTGGAGCCGATACAGGGGGAAGGGGGTGTGGTGATTCCCGATGAAGGCTATCTGAAGACAGTTCGGGATATCTGCGATCAAAATAACTGGCTACTTATCCTGGATGAAATTCAAACAGGTATGTGTCGTACGGGAGAATGGTTCGCCTTTCAACATGAAAAAATAACACCGGATGTGATGACATTAGCCAAGGCGTTGGGGAATGGGGTACCTATTGGTGCCTGCCTTGCGAAAGGAACGGCTGCTGATTTGATTAAGCCGGGGAGTCATGGCTCCACCTTCGGTGGAAACCCTTTGGCATCACGGGCAGCTTTGGCGGTAATAGATGTACTATCAAAACAGAAGCTCCACATGAAAGCAGCAAAGCTTGGTGCTGAAATGCTGGCTCGTTTTAAAAGTGAACTCAGTGAAATTGAAGGCGTTGTATCCGTCAGAGGCAAAGGATTGATGTTAGCTATTGAATTAGACAGAGAGTGCGCTCAATTGGTCAAAATGGCTCTGCAAGAGTACCTTTTGATTAATGTCGCTTCGGAGAATGTTATTCGCATATTACCACCGTTGATTATTGATGATGATACCGCACAACAGGTTGTTGAAAAGGTCGTGCGCATCGTGAAAGCATTTTTAAAAGAGGAGTAGCGTATGGGGTGTCGACATTTTCTCACACTGTCAGATCTGAACACGAATGAATTACGTGCTCTGATTGAAAGAGGCATTGAAATCAAGGCCGGATTGCAGAAGGGAGAACTCTATCAGCCTTTTAAAGGCAAGGTGCTGGCGATGATATTTGAGAAATCGTCTACGCGGACTCGCGTGTCTTTCGAAGCAGGCATGGCGCAATTTGGTGGACATGCAATTTTTATGTCTCCTAACGATACCCAACTGGGACGTGGTGAGCCCATTGAAGATACCGTACGTGTATTGTCGGAAATGGTTGATGCCATCATGATTCGTACTTTCGAACAAGAAAAAATTGAAAATTTAGCTCAATATGCAAGTGTGCCGATCATTAATGGTTTGTCTGATACTTTTCATCCCTGTCAATTATTAGCTGATATGCAAACCTATTTCGAACATAGAGGATCAATCGAAGGTAAAACGGTTACCTGGTTGGGGGATGGTAACAATATGTGCCATTCTTACATCAACGCCGCACGTTTATATCAGTTTCATTTACGCATTGCTTGCCCCGAAGATTATTTGCCTGATGAAAGTATTGTTAACACAGCATCTGATTTTGTTGAAACTATTTCTGATGCCAAAGCCGCAGTGAAGGATACTGATCTTGTGGTGACGGATGTGTGGGCGAGCATGGGACAGGAGCAGGAAGCCGATGAACGCGCCAGGGTTTTTGCACCGTATCAGGTAAATACCGAGGTGATGTCATTAGCGAATGATGATGCCTTATTTATGCATTGTTTGCCCGCACACAGAGATGAAGAAGTCACAGCAGATGTTATCGATGGCAAGCAAAGTGTTGTTTGGGATGAAGCTGGGAATCGATTACATGCTCAACTGGCATTACTGGAATTCTTACTCACAAAGTAATTTCTGATAATGCGCTATTTACTTAGTAATGATGATGGTTATCAGGCAACTGGAATACGGCTGCTCGCAGAAGCACTTGAACAATCAGGCGAGGTGACCGTCGTTGCGCCAGATCGCGATCGAAGTGCTGCCAGTAACTCACTCACATTGGATGCACCTATCTATATACATACGGCTGATAACGGCTTTATTTACATCAATGGCACGCCAACAGACTGTATACATCTGGCAATCACAGGTTTACTAGATAAAGAGCCTGATATGGTACTGAGTGGGATTAATGCGGGCGCAAACCTTGGAGATGATGTGTTGTACTCGGGGACTGTTGCAGCCGCGATGGAAGCCCGGTTTTTAGGTTGCCCTGCAATTGCAGTCTCATTGGCAAGCCAGGAACCCGTTCACTTCGATACGGCCGTCAGCGTCGTATTGAAGCTGATTGAATCACTACCTTCGATGTCTCATGAATCAGAATTATTGCTTAATGTGAATGTGCCGGATATTCCCTTTGAGGAAATTGGTGAATTTGAAGTGACTCGCCTTGGTAACAGACATAAATCGGAACCTGCAATCAAATCAAAAGATCCCAGGGGGCGTTCCATTTATTGGGTAGGTCCTGTTGGACCAGAACAGGATGCCGGTCCAGGAACAGATTTTTATGCAATTAACCATAACAATGTGTCAATCACGCCATTACAGGCAGATTTAACGAAATATAGTGTCATTGAGGATATTACTCAGTGGGTTGGTAAAACATTCGGTCAAAAGCCAGGGAATGTGAGATGAATATTGAACTGCAAGGTATTGGAATGACATCCCAAAGAACGCGCGCCAGATTAATCGCCAGACTGAGTGAGATGGGAATTGTTTCTGAAGATGTGTTATCCATAATTATGAATACGCCAAGACACATATTTGTCGATGAAGCACTGGCTAGCAGGGCTTATGAGAATACGGCACTGCCGATAGGTTATAACCAGACTATTTCACAACCCTATATTGTTGCGAGAATGGTTGAAGTCCTGTTAGCAGGAGGGCACCTGAGAAATGTCATGGAGATAGGCACGGGATGCGGATACCAGACAGCTATTCTGGCGCAACTGGCAGATCATGTTTACAGCATCGAACGTATTGATGCCTTACTAAAAAAGGCGCGTCAAAAATTACGTTTACTAAAATGCAAGAACGTCCGCGTAAAATATAGTGATGGTAATATGGGCTGGTCACAATATGCACCCTTTGATGGCATTATTGTCTGTGCGGCACCTGTGGGTGTACCAGAAATTTTGTTGAACCAATTAGCCATCAATGGTCGTTTGGTAATTCCTGTCGGCATGGTCGGACAGCAGCAATTGTTATTGATTACTCGAACAGAAGATGGTTTTGAGGAAGAACAGCTCGACATGGTAAGTTTCGTCCCTATGTTGGAGGGTATTGTTGGTTGAGGAAGTATGATGAACAATAAAAAACAATTGTATTTCATTTTATGGTTGTTTATTTGCTTGTTAATTTCATCATGCAGTTCAAATAGTGTGGCACCTGTATCGTCTCGTAATAGTGACCAAACAAAACAGACGAAGGGGGCAAAACAAACAAAATCTATCACCTCAAACTCGGGTGTAACATCCACTGAATCGGACAATAAAAAAAGCTCACATCATATTGTTGTGAGTGGTGATACGCTTTATTCCATTTCCTGGAATTACAACCTCGATTACAAAGCTGTCGCACGTTGGAATGCCATTAAAGTGCCCTATGTTATTTATCCGGGGCAATCACTTCGATTGATTGCGCATACTCGAAAAGAGGAGGCCAAAAAGAAGGCAGTTGTTAAGAAAACAGTTCCCCCAGACAAGAAAGACAAGGGCAAAAAAACTGTCGTAAAGAAATCTGAAACGGTCAAAAAGGGGACAAAAAGGGGCGAGCCAGAAAAAATGGAGCCGGTAAAATCTGCCAGAAAAATAAATTGGCAATGGCCAACAACAGGGAAGCTGGTTAAATCAAGTTCACCAATATCAAAAAAAGGTCTGGATATTGCGGGTAAAAAAGGACAACTCATTAAGGCTTCGGCATCTGGAAATGTTGTCTACAGCGGTAGTGGACTTCTGGGTTATGGTAGGCTTATTATCATAAAGCATAATGAAACCTATCTGAGTGCTTACGCACATAACAGCGTGTTAATGGTGAAAGAGGGTGATAGTGTTTCAAGCGGACAGCAAATAGCAAGAATGGGACAGGATGGTAATGGGCAGGTACTACTTCATTTTGAAATCCGAAAAAATGGCAATCCGGTTGATCCTGCTACTTATTTGCCCAAGAATCATTTCTCCAGGCCCCAAACCTGATTATTTCGGTTAAAATATCATGACGACCCAGAGTGTTTCTAAAAAGAGCGCTTCTAAGAAGAATGTTTCTAAAAAGGAAAAGCTAGAAGAAGAGAATTCTGAAGATTTTGTCGAAGAAGACGGCTTGACTGAAGATAGAAGCGAAACGTCAGAAATATCTGATATTAATTTGTCTGAAGACAGGGGTATGGAAAATTTTACTCCGGGCGTTATTCCACAAAAGGAACTTGATGCGACGCGTATGTATTTAAATGAAATCGGGTTTTCGCCCTTATTAACCGCTGAGGAAGAAGTTTTTTACGGAAGAAAGGCGCAGGCAGGCGATGAAGAAGCCCGCAAACGCATGATCGAAAGCAATTTGAGACTGGTGGTTAAAATCGCTCGACGCTACATGAACAGAGGTCTGGCTTTACTGGATTTGATAGAAGAAGGGAATCTTGGGCTGATACGCGGCGTTGAAAAATTTGATCCAGAGAGGGGATTTCGTTTTTCTACATATGCCACCTGGTGGATCAGGCAAACGATCGAAAGAGCGTTGATGAATCAAACACGGACAGTGCGCTTGCCAATTCATGTTGTAAAAGAGATTAATATTTATTTACGTGCTGCACGCCAGTTATCACAAAGTCTCGATAGAGAACCCACTCCGGAAGATGTCGCTAAACTTCTGGACAAGCCGATTGATGATGTAAAAAAAATGCTGGGGATGAATGAGCGAATCACATCGGTTGATGGTCCAAGCAGTAAGGATTCCGGGAAATCACTGCTGGATACAATACCAGATGAACACAATACTGATCCATCTTTATTGCTGCAAAACAGTGACGTGCAAAAGCATATTGATACCTGGTTGTCACAATTAACTGAGAAGCAATGTGCCGTCGTGGAACGTCGGTTTGGCTTACACGGGTATGAGGTTGCCACGCTTGAAGAAATTGGAAATGAAATTGGGGTGACCCGGGAACGGGTAAGGCAGATTCAGATTGAAGCGATTAAACGATTGAGACATATTCTCGAGAAGGAAGGATTTTCATTAGATACTTTGTATATGGAAAATTACTGAAAACCTTCACTCGATCATGAGGAGAGCTGCAGCAACATTTCGACCCTCTTGCAGTAGAATGTTATAGCTACGACAAGCAGCGCCAGTATCCATGACCTCAAACCCTATATTAAGATTCTTAGTGTTTAAAAAAAGATCGGTTTCGGGGAAGTGTTGCTGACGACCTGTCCCTAATAGAATTAATTCAGGTTTCATCTCAAGAATTTGGTCTAGATGATGCACCGCAATATCCGCAAATGTTTGAGGCGGCCAATTGTGAATTACAATAGATGGTGTGATGATAAAGCTGGAGACGAAACGTTCATTGCCGATCACAATTGAACCCTGTTCATATGAATTGATACGATTAAGGTGTGTTGTTGTACTGTCTAGTTCTATTTTCATGTAATTATTACAGTGGATTAGTTCATCATTAATTTGTATTAAACAAATTCGCATTTAGTGATTTATATGACGATCCAGAAGAATGCAGAGGGGAGTATACAGAGGAATGAAATTAATTTTACTTGGTCCACCGGGTGCCGGCAAAGGGACCCAGGCGAAAGCCGTCAGTGAAAAGTATGGTATTCCGCAGATCTCTACCGGTGATATGCTGAGATCAGCTGTCAGAGCAGAAACGACGCTTGGGATTGAGGCAAAAAAAGTTATGGATGCTGGAGAACTGGTTTCAGATAATCTTATTTTACAGTTAGTTAGAGATCGTATTTCTAAGGATGATTGCGCTTCAGGTTATTTGCTTGATGGCTTCCCCAGAACAATTGCACAAGCAGAAGGAATGAAAAAACTGGGTATTGATGTCGATTTTGTCGTGGAATTACAAGTTGCCGACGAAGAAATCATTGAACGAATGAGTGGCAGACGCATTCATCCTGCCTCGGGGCGTGTTTATCATGTGAAATTTAACCCACCAAAGACTGAAAACCTGGATGATGAAACGGGTGAATCATTAATTCAGCGTGACGACGATACTGAACAAACTGTTCGTAAGCGACTGCAGGTTTATCACAAGCAAACGGCACAATTGATTGATTATTATTCTGACAATGAAGATAAAAGTTCAGGTGATGATCCTACTCTTGTGAGGATAAATGGTTCAGGTGATTTGAAAGAAATAAGTAAGAATATTTTTGGATTATTACAATAATGACAAGAAATGATATCCCTAATTGTTGGTTGGATAAAATTATATAAAAATAATTGTTGAAATACGTAGAAAAAATTTAAAACATAACTATAATGATGGCGTGTTTTTTGTTTGTGTTGTATATGATGTTGTGTTGTATATGAGTTCGTAATACATGAGTTCTATTTAATCGATTAAAGATTCTAGGGGAGTCTGATTATGGCAACAAGAAAGAAGACGAAAAAACGCGCTGCAAAGAAGAAGACACGTGTAGCAAAGAAGAAGGCTAAAAGGAAGGTAGCTAAGAAGAAGGCTAAAAGGAAGGTAGCTAAGAAGAAGGCCAAGAAGAAGGCTAAAAGGAAGGTAGCTAAGAAGAAGGCCAAGAAGAAGGCCAAGAAGAAGGCTAAAAGGAAGGTAGCCAGGAAGAAGGCCAAGAAGAAGGCTGCCAGGAAAAGAAAAAGATAGGAAGTCGCGACTAACACAGGCCCAGCGAGAAGAATAAATTTAGCATCTCAGCTGGGACTTTGATAGGAGCGAGAAAGGAGCACCGACGCGAGCTGGCCAGTTGACTGGTAAGTGAGTGGACGCAAGCTTCGAAGGAGAAGCTCCTCTGGAATATAAAGGCCCCTGAAGAAGGGGCCTTTTCTTTTTCAGCAAATTTTATAATGGAAGATTATTCTGAGCTTATATCCATCAAAATAATGAAATTTCATTCCTCAATAAGTAGTATTTTCTGATGGCACGCAAAAAAAAGCGCAAACAGACGAAAAAGCAAAATTCCAGGAAATCCAAACTCGGGAAATCCAAATCTTATTACGGATATTTAATCCTACAATTATTTGCCATTACACTACTCTGTGGCATTGGGTATATCGTCTGGCTTGATCATCGGGTCAGATCAGAATTTGAAGGTAAGCGTTGGTCACTTCCTGCCAGAGTTTATGCCAGACCACTTGAGTTATATATCGGTGCTCGAATGGGGAAAGGTGATTTACTTGATGCGCTAAATTCATTGGGTTACCGAAATGTGGCAACACTTATTGGCCCAGGTCAGTACAAGAAACAAGAAAATTATATTCAATTCATTAACCGTGTTTTTGAATTTTGGGACAGGCAAGAACCGTCAAAAAGTATCCGTATCAATTTTTCCGGGGGCAGGATCCAAAGTATCACTGATGAAGCAAGCGCAGAATCACTATCAGTCTTTCGCCTCGAATCTCAGCTTATAGGCAAAATATATCCTGAACATAACGAAGACAGGGTATTGGTATCTTATGATAATGTCCCACAATTTCTTGTGGATGCCTTGATTGCCGTCGAGGATAGACATTTTTACCGACACTCTGGCATCGATCCAAAGGGGATGTTGCGGGCCATGGTCAGTAACATCACATCGGGGGGCCTACATCAGGGCGGAAGTACACTTACACAACAGTTGGTCAAAAATTATTTTCTGACACGAGAGAGGACATTTCGTCGAAAATTTAATGAAATGATCATGGCAATCCTGCTGGAACAACATTATTCCAAAGCAGAAATACTATTGGCTTACATCAATGAAATTTATCTGGGCCAGCATGGTGCCAGGGGAATACATGGATTCGGTAGGGCTGCCGAATATTATTTTTCGAGACCTTTAAACGAACTTAAAACAGAAGAAATCGCATTACTGGTTGCCCTGGTAAGAGGGGCTTCTTTTTATAATCCAAGAAGTCACTCGGACAGAGCCTTGCGAAGGCGAAATTTAACAATCAGTTTGATGCAACAACAAGGCTATTTGTCTACCAATGAGGCAAAAGCGATCGTCGCGAAACCATTACGTATCAGTGAAAAACCCTCATGGAGTAGTGCCAAATATCCTGCATTTCTTGATCTTGTACGTAGGCAGTTACGGAAGAACTATAAATCTGAAGTTTTAAGGAATGAAGGCCTGCGTATATTTACAACACTGGATATCCGATATCAGGACATCGTTGAACGGACTGTGCCAAAACGACTCGCAAGTCTTGAAAAATACAAGAAATTATCTGCTGGGTCATTACAGGCAGCAGCTGTGATCACCAGTGTTGAGACAGGAGAAGTTCTTGCCCTGGTAGGAGGCAGAGATAAAGCATCCAATGATTTTAACCGGGCATTAGATGCAGTCCGACCCATTGGCTCTCTGGTGAAGCCCGCGGTATACCTGACAGCGATAATGAAACCTGAGAAATACAACAGTCTGACCTTGCTGGAAGACAAACCAATCAGTTTGAAACAACATGATGGGTCATATTGGCAACCCAAAAATTATGATGAAACCACTCATGGAAATATTGCATTACATACCGCATTGGCCAAATCGTACAATCTGGCAACTGTTTATCTAGGCATGCGTCTTGGATTGAATGAAGTTGTTAAAACGCTTCACTCATTAGGCCTGGAGACTGACATACCGGAATATCCGTCATTATTATTGGGGGCACTGGATTTAACTCCATTTCAAGTGGCGCAAATGTATCAAACATTAGCCAGTGGTGGATTCCAGGTGCCATTGAGAAGCATAAAAGAAGTGCTGGATAAAAATGGCAAGCCAATACAGCGATATGGACTGGAGTTAAAACAAACTCTGGAGTCAAAATCAGTCTTCATTACACGCTACCTTCTCACAGAGGTGGCAAGCTCGGGCACAGCAAGATCCATTGCAGCAAGATTACCCGCATTTTTACCGCTTGCTGGCAAAACCGGGACAACGAATGATTTGAGAGACAGCTGGTTTGCAGGTTTTGGAGATGATGTCCTCGGGGTGATTTGGGTTGGACGTGATGATAATCAATCATCACGGTTGACGGGTTCAAGCGGCGCTTTACAAGTCTGGATAGATATCATGCAGGGTCTGAAGCCACGACCTTTATCATTGATAACACCTGAGGGCGTTGAATGGGCTAAAATATTACAGGGCAAGCGAGTATCAGATGATTGTCCGGGTGCAGTCGACTACCCATTTGTACAAGCTTACCTACCTGAATATTCAGGTACATGTCAAAATGACACTATTCAAAACGACCGTATTCACGATATCAAAACAGAAAGAAAAGATGAAAAGAATGAAACTAACATACGTCGGCATTTCAATATTCGTTAATCTGCTTTTTCCTGCTTGTACGACATTACCTGATCACAGTAACAAAACAGTACCTGTAGAAGATCGAACGGTTACTGAGTCAACATATCAAGAGGTAATATCAGATAGTCAAGTTGTCGCGAAAGCTGAAACAACGGTTGAACCACATCATCCAGTTATTGAGCGTGAGGCTGTTGGTTACGGGAAATCTGTTTCTGAACAATCTACCAGTCCTGTTGCGCTAGCATTCCTTAATGATGCTGACAAATACGCATCTGCTGGCGATAGTGACCGTGCGGTCGCAAGCCTGGAAAGAGGGCTTGATATTGAACCTAAGGATCCCTGGTTGTGGAACAGACTCGCAGCAGAACGTCTGAAACAAAAGATGTGGATAAAAGCAATTACCCTGGCCAAAAAATCAAATGCATTCGCTGCAGGTAATAATCAATTACTGAAAGCCAATTGGCAAATTATTGCTGAGGCCAGATTGGCATTAGGCGATGCAGCTGGTGCCAGGAAAGCGAAAAAAATGGCCCGGCGTTTTAGTCGTGAGCAGACATGACTTCATGACAGGGTATTTACAAGGTGTTAATTAATTTTTTGTAATCTAATAGCTGTGTAACAACATTGCCTAGCTGACGGCCTGATTTAAATGTCATCCTCGTGAATTTCAATTGCTTTATATCGCCATGCCTCAGTCAGATTTTCTTGTGGTGGTATCCGTGCCTTTGCTTTTAGTTGTGAAAGAAATTGCTCAGCATCAGGTAGTGAATCCCACACCGCGGGCAAAAAGGTCG
Organism: Gammaproteobacteria bacterium; assembly: GCA_004356415.1. Taxonomy (GTDB): domain Bacteria; phylum Pseudomonadota; class Gammaproteobacteria; order Eutrophobiales; family Eutrophobiaceae; genus SMWN01. The sequence goes on along the minus strand of SMWN01000081.1, from coordinate 2,073 downwards.
CACGCCGGTGACCTGATTGAATGATCAAGCCATCAATATTAGAATTTAGTTGTTGAATCAGGTCAGAATCCGAATTGAATTGAATTGATTCGGCCGGTGTCAGTATTGAGATACTCAGTGTTATCTTCTCGAACTCATCCTGGTTGAGTGGTTTGAATCTTGGATCGCGGAAGGCAGCAGCGTAAGCATATTTTGCAACGCTTTTAACCAAAGGATGTCTGGCTTCAAGGGTCCCAATACAGCCACGCAATGACTGCGCAATTTTTAATGTGACGAAAGTCGCTCTGATATCTTGCAATTCAGATGCATAGTTTTCCAGATTTACTGTTTTCGTATTCCCTGATTGCAAGCCATGCTGGATACTTGAGCGCGCGGTAGATACCAGTATCAGTTTCTGTTCTTGTGTGTACATCTATAGTGGTATTGTGTGGTCCTTGATTCAAGTGACGCCAGGAAATTCGATCCTAAACAATTCAACTCTGGTCAATTCAATTAACAGCGTAGGCGCCATAACCCACAACCCTGTCTTTGCTTCCTGCGGTATCCCCTGAGTTTCTCAAGTCAAGCGTTTTAACCTTTAGATGTTTATTTCTTGCAAGCTGTAATAGACCACGCATGGGCATACAACCACAAGCTTGTTGTGGTCCGATTGATTCCAATTGTAAATTTTCTATGGCTTTACTGGTAGATAAATCCAGCTGCTGTGCTGTTTCATAATCATGGTAATGACTGAGATCAGAACTGATAACGACAAGCGTATCATCATTCCCCCATAAAATTTCCAGAACTTCTTCAACTTCTTCAGGAGAAGCTTCACCAACAACGATGGGTATTAATTTAAACTGGTCAAGCACAAGTTGTAGAAAGGGAAGATGTACCTCAAGACTGTGTTCCTGTGCGTGTGCTGCATCGACGACTGCAACTTGTAACAAGTTTCGTATTGAATCATATGAATCCTGATCAATTTCAATCTTGCCCAGGGGTGTTTCATAGTAATCAGCAGAACTTAATGCCAGTCCCTTTAAATACACTCTATGCGAAGGGCCCAACAATACGACACGACTTATTTCTTCCTTAACAGATTGCAAACTGGCGTAGGCTATTGCGGCTATTGGCCCTGAATAAACCAGACCAGCATGTGGTGCAATAATTGCCTTGGATGGTGGTGGTGCGTCCTGAACGTCCTTTAGGTAAGATTCAACCATCAGTTTCAGTTCAGCAGGATTGGCCGGATAGAACTGTCCTGCTACCGCAGCCGGTCTGATGGTGCTTTTCACTTTGTTTTGACTATTATTCATGTATAAAGGTGCATAAATTGGCAGATTTATATCTGCAACAAGTATAGAGTGTTTTAAAACAGCTTGCAGAAAAGGTGACTAAAGTGATGAACTCAGTCGTAAGCACAAAGTACTGGCATGTCCTGGAAGATGACCGGGTACAGTGTGATGTTTGCCCGCGGGCATGTAAGTTGAGAGAAGGACAGCAGGGGCTTTGTTTCGTACGTGAATGCAGGGATCAGAAAATTGTTCTGACAACCTATGGTCGCTCAAGTGGATTTTGTATTGACCCCATTGAGAAGAAACCATTGAACCACTTTTTACCGGGCACGCCGGTGCTTTCATTTGGTACCGCTGGCTGCAATTTAGCCTGTAAATTTTGCCAGAACTGGGATATTAGCAAGTCCCGTGAAATCGACACTTTGGCTGACGCTGCTTCACCGGAACAACTGGCAAATGCAGCAAGTCAATTAAACTGTCGCAGTATTGCATTTACCTACAATGACCCGGTGATTTTTCATGAATATGCCATTGATGTTGCGCAGGCCTGTCATGAAAAAAATATAAAAACGGTTGCAGTTTCTGCTGGTTACGTTTGCGAAGAACCAAGAGAAGAATTTTATCAATATATGGATGCAGCCAACATCGATCTGAAGGCCTTTACTGAACGTTTTTATCATCGTGTAACCGGTAGTCACCTTGCTCCTGTATTGGAGACACTGTCGTACCTTAAACATGAAACCGACGTCTGGTTTGAAATAACTAATTTAGTTATTCCTGGAGAAAATGATTCGGT
>SMWN01000080.1 GCA_004356415.1 Gammaproteobacteria bacterium | reverse complement strand
TGCAGTAACATTGGGACGAGATTCGTAAATAATGCCAATAACACCTAATGGTACACGCATACGTCCGACCTTAATCCCGCTAGGCCTTTCTTCCATGGCCGAGACTTTACCAATAGGGTCGGGAAGCCCAGCGACCTGACGCAGTCCTTCCGCCATTGATTTAATCCTTTCCGGTGTTAACTCTAATCGGTCAAGCAAGGCAGCATCCAATCCATTTGCATTGCCCGCATCAAAATCCAGTGCATTGGCTTCAAGCAACTTTTCTTGAGACTCGATGATCAAGTCCGCGATATTCAACAAAACCTGATTTTTGGTTGAGGTGTCGGTTTTTGCCATAATGCGGGAAGCTTTCCTGGCGCGTTTACCTGTCTCCAATATGTATTGTTTGATATCCATTTTAATCCTGCAAACTCTAATCGCCCCTGGCTAACCCTGGAGAAGCTTAACTCCGGAAAAAGCCAGTAATAACGTTAACATAGCATCCCAGGCGGTATGTTTTTCTGCGCTCTTGATCTGTCGATCCAGATAATTAGCCTGTCTTAATAGTTCATATAATTTTTTTACATTATGCCTGCTCAAGATAGAGTTAATTGCTTGCTTGCGTCTGTTGTCCCAAATTCGATACTCAGCAAATAGTTTATCTAGTGGTAAACCATTGTCGAAATGGTAGGCCATGCTACACAGCCGCCTGTAATCCCACATCAGTGCACCATATATGGCCATGGGTTCCATGCCTTCACTTTTAAGGCCACTCAATATTCTAAGCAGACGTTTGGTCTTATTTGCGTAGGCACATTCGATTAATTCGAAGACATCATAGCGGGTACTGTCGACCACTGCTGCGATGACATCGTCAGCAGTGATCTCGGGGTTGTCGATCAGTAAACAAAGTTTGTCAATCTCCTGGCTTGCTGCGAGCAGATTTCCCTCAACACGATCAGCAATGAGCTGCGCAGCACCTACAGTAATACGTTTATTGTATTTTTGTATGCGCTGTCGGATCCAGTCGGGTAAGCAATCAGCATCAATTGGCCAGACCTGTATCGTCACTCCGACCTTATTCAGTGATTTGTACCACTTGCTTTGTTTAACTTTTTTATCCAGTCTATCACTGGTGATAAGCAAGATATTATCGCTTGCGAGTTGTTCGGCGTATTCTGTTAAAACCTTACCACCATCACGCCCAGGCTTGCTTGATCCCATGCGTAATTCAATGAGTCGCGCGCTAGCGAATAATGACATGCTGGCACTTTCTTCGATCAACCTGTTCCAGTCAAAGCCAGTGGCAACATCAAGCACAATACGTTCTTCTACACCTTGTTCGCGCGCTTTAAGTCTGATGAGATCTGCCGCTTCATTTAGTTGCAGTGGCTCATCACCACTAATCAGGTAAACTGGGGAAAGTCCTTTGCGCTTAATTTCATCGGGTAAATGTTCTGCTTTTATTTGCATTATTGAATGACAGCTCTAAGCCGTCTGAGGACAGTTGCAGCAACTTGTTTGGCGATGTCTGCCTTTAACACTGACTCTTGTGCAAATGTGCCCAATACGGCACCTTCGTCAAAGGTATAATCACGTGATGCAAAGACAGGCTTTGCGCTGGCTGTTGAACCTTCATCCGGGTCGGTAATCTTGAGCATCGCGGTATAGGTAACTTCATATTCCTCTACTTTGCCTGTGGTCGGTGAAACAGATAAAACCTTTCTACCAAAAGATTCATTGCTCAGGATGACGATATAGTTTGCATCTGATGCACTATAGACTGGATTGACACCAGCATCTAACAACTGCCGTTTCACCTCAGCAGCAAGAATGTTGGCGTTTGAAGATTGAACAAATATGCTGGCATTTTGCAATGCTTGTAGATTTGCCCCTCTGAGCTGGAAACCACAGGCACTCAGCCCTATCAATAGAAAGACAAGGATTAAAACAAGGGTTCCGTTTGCTGGTTTCATCTGATTTTTCCAGTGAAAATCTATTTAAAAAGACCTGGCATTCCCAGAAGCTCATACTAAGCAAGCGCGCACAGGCGTGAGTCAGACGGTTAGCTTATTATGAAACGACGATATTCACCAGTCGTCCAGGCACAACAATGACTTTTTTGATCTCTTTATCGACGATAAATTTCTGTACGTTTTCATCAGAAATAGCTGATTCCTCAATTTGTTTCCGGTCTGCGTCAGAGGGCACCATGATTTTTGCCCGCAATTTACCATTCACCTGCACAATAAGTTGTATTTCATCCTGCAAAAGTGCAGATTCATCTACTTCGGGCCAGGCTGCATCAATCATTGGCTCTTTATGGTCAAATTCATGCCACAAGACCTCGGTAATATGAGGGACAATGGGAGACAGCAGCAAAATAGCCGTTTCCAGACCTTCTCGCATGATCGCACGACCGTTTTCTGACTCATCTTTTGCATGTGACAGGGCGTTGATTAATTCCATGGTAGCAGCAATGGCCGTGTTGAATGTATAGCGTCGACCAATGTCGTCATTCACTTTATTGATGGTTACATGAATCTTAAGGCGAAGTTTTTGCTGCGCGTCTGACAATTCATCTTTGTTCAAATCAGGGACATTGCCTGCTTCGAGATGTGCTGCAGAGAGCTTCCAAAGTCTTTTGAGAAAGCGATATGCGCCTTCAACACCCGCATCAGACCATTCCAGACTCTGTTCGGGAGGTGCGGCAAACATGGTGTAAAGGCGTACCGTATCGGCACCATAACGATCGATCAGGCTTTGTGGATCCACCCCATTATTTTTGGATTTAGACATCTTTTCGATGCCGCCAATCGTCACGCTCTTTCCGTCTGCGTTGAGGGTTGCCCTGATTGCGATTCCTTTTTCGTCACGTTCGACCGTTATGTCAGCAAGATTAAACCATTCTCTGGAACCATCATCATTTGTTCGGTAATAGGTTTCAGCGATGACCATGCCCTGTGTCAGTAAATTGCTGAAGGGCTCATCATTTTCCACAAGTCCCTCGTCTCTCATGAGCTTGTTAAAAAAGCGGGCATAAAGTAAATGCAGGATGGCATGTTCAATACCACCGATGTACTGATCAACAGGTAACCAGTATTTGGCGCGATCATCCAGCATTGACTCGGACGCATCAGGGCAGCAATAGCGGGCGTAATACCAACTGGATTCAAAAAAAGTATCAAAGGTATCCGTTTCACGAACCTCGCCTTTACCGAGATCATAAAATTCCGGCATTTTCTTGAGCGGAGAACCTGAGCCATCAACAGTAACATCTTCGGGCAAACGAACAGGAAAATCGGATGCTGCTTTCGTTTCGCCATTCGCATCAGTTACCATCGGTATTGGGCAACCCCAATATCGCTGTCTAGAAACGCCCCAGTCACGTAAACGGAAATGAATTTGTTTTTCACCTTTACCCTGTTCTTCAAGCCAGTCGGCAATCGCATCAAAGGCATCTTCTGAACTAAGTCCATCGAAGGAGCCAGAATTTTTCAGGACTCCTTTTTCAACGAATGCTGCTTTATCAATACTGCAATCAGAACCATCGGTACTAAAAATGACCTGTTTGCGCTCAATGCCGTATTTTCCAGCGAATTCCCAATCACGCTGATCGTGACCCGGGACGGCCATTACCGCACCTGTGCCATAAGCCATGAGAACAAAGTTTGCTGCATACAGTGGGATGGTTTCACCACTGATTGGATGAATGACATTAAGACCCAGGGCAATGCCTTTTTTATCCATGGTTTCCATCTCGGCCTCAGTGACACCGCCTTTTTTACATGCTTTGATGAAGTCAGCCAGCTCAGGATTGGATTTAGCAGTTCGTAAACTGGTTGGGTGTTCGGCCGCGACAGCAAGATAGGTCACGCCCATCAATGTATCAGGCCGCGTGGTATAAATGCTGATCCTCTCGTCACTATTCTCAAGCTGAAAATTCATTTGCACGCCTTCGGAGCGACCGATCCAGTTACGTTGTTGTGTTAGTACACGATCTGGCCAACCAGGGAGTTTGTCCAGATCGTCCAGCAACTCCTGTGCATAGTCTGTGATACGGAGAAACCACTGTTCAATATCCCGTTTCTCGACAACAGCCCCTGAGCGCCAACCCTTACCGTCAATCACTTGTTCATTTGCCAGCACGGTTTGGTCAACGGGATCCCAGTTAACTGTTGCAGTTTTACGATAGGCCAGCCCCTTGTCTACCAGTCGAGTGAATAACCATTGTTCCCATTGGTAATAATCCGGATCGCAGGTAGCCAGTTCACGATCCCAGTCATATGCAAATCCCAGACGTTGTAGTTGTGTCTTCATATACTCAATATTTGATCGCGTCCATTCGGCAGGCGACATGCCGCTTTTAATGGCAGCGTTTTCCGCGGGCAGTCCAAAGGCATCCCATCCCATCGGCTGCATGACATTTTTACCCTGCATACGTTGATAACGGGAGATGACATCGCCGATGGTGTAGTTTCTGACATGTCCCATGTGTAACTTGCCACTGGGATAGGGGAACATAGACAGGCAGTAAAACTTCTCTCTGGCAGGATCTTCTGTGGCTTTAAAGGCCTGGGTGCTTTTCCAGTTTGTCTGAACGTCTGTTTCTATGCTCGAGGGATCGTAAAGCGGGTTCATGGGTTAAATTTTATTTTGGAGAAATCTTGTTTTTGTGGAAAAGCCGCAAGGATACAGCAGGGGGCGTGGTACTCACAAGGAATGCCCAGAAGAATACTTGGATCGTCGCTCCTGTGCAGTCGCTACGGACTCCTGTCCTCGGCAATTACTCCTGCATTGCTCTACTACTGTACATCCTTGTACATATCTCGCGACACTAATACGTCCTGTATGTCGTCCATGCGACCATGACATTACCTGCACGGACGCAGGTACTTAGGATTTGTCAGGAACAAAAATCCCGACCGTACATACCGTACATCCTGTGCATCGCCGCTCCTGTGCGTCCTGCACTCACGGCATAAGGCCGTCCATTGCCAAAAAAAGGCCTCCTGTTTAAAGGAGGCCCAAAAATTACTAACTATAAAAATACTGAAAGGTTACTTGTCTTCGATAGATAGATTATCCATGTTTGCTTCAACAATAGATGCGCCAATGCCACGAACCTCAGCAAGTTCTTCTATCGATTTGAAAGGTCCATTTTGTTCGCGATAGGCAATGATGGCTTCTGCGCGTTTTTCACCGACCCCTTTAATTGCTGACATCAAAGCATCCTTATCAGCTGTATTAATATTAATTGCTTCTGCAAACAAAAGTGTTGGGATCAAAAGACAAGCAGCGAGCAATGTTTTTTTGAATATTTCCATATCCGTTTCTCCTTATAATTTCTTAATTAAATTTCCTTGTTGCCACAGTACCTTGTAGCTAATTTGATCCTAGCGTATAAATTTAATGATGAACATCCTCCAAATTGGGTGTTTTCAATGAGGAATTATTTCAGGTGAGATTGTTCTGGGAGACCTCCGAAAAGAAATATCCATTTTGATGAGAACAGTGTCGAATGATTTTTACCAGTAAATCTGCGCACGCATATGGAATATATCCGGCTCAACGTTATCAAGAAGATTGCCGGGCCTGTCAGTGCTGATGACTTTTGTATAATTGGCCATGAGACGTAATTGATTATTCGGATACCAGTTGAGGCCAATGGTGACATTGTCTTCTTCCCCACCAATGATATTTTCGTCGGTGAGATCAATACTGCTATAGCGTGCTGCTATTTCCCAGGCACCAAACCCGCCTTGGTTAATTACACGGCGAACGTTGGTCTGTTTAAAACTACCATCTTTAAAGCTATAGTGTCTGGATTCTCCGGTAATAAACCAGCTGGTTTCAACATAGAATCCGCTGGCAGTAAGTTCTGGGTTACCTGCCGTTTTATTATTGGTTTCGACTTGCCTGTATTCACTTTGAATTGAAAAAGGCCCGTTGATATAAGCAGCTTCAAGGCCTAGCAAATAAAAACTTTCTGCATCAAACTTGCCGGTATCAACAAGATGAATCTCGGTGATATGCGATTCGGGACGCTGCCTGAATCTTAATGTGTTGTCATCATTGGTCTCTCTTCTTGATGCTGCTAGCCCAAAATGAATAACATGGTCTTGTGTATGAATAGGTGAGTATGTGATGCGACCGGTAATGCCATAACCACCATGAACAGGCTGTGAGAGACCGCCATTATAAATACCTGTGGATGCTGTCCAGTGATCATTGTAGCCAGAGAGGGCAAGACCAATATTCCTTCCGGGGGCAAAGGATGCGGCAAGCGATCTTTCAATAAAGGCGCTGTAATTTGAGCTGGTATGCTCATCTAAGCCAAAAGGTTCTTTGAAATGGCCAGCCATTATATCGATTGATTTAAAACCACTATAAGCAATATAGGCATCTTTCAATCCGGATAAGGTATCATTTTGCGGTTCGAGCGCAGTGAAATCATATTGCGCCTTAAATTGCCAGTCGCCCAGATAAGTGCCACTGATAAAGAGTCTTGCCCGACGGACTTCTATGCCACTACCCAATGAAACAGGCCCATCATCGAAATACTTGGCCGCATCAACCTGAAATCTTCCGCCAAGATGCGCTTTGAAATCACCATTGCTGGATTCAAAATCAAGGGAAGGTGTGGAAGATACCGTGACACTCGTCAGGCTGAGCAAGATTATTTTAATCAGCTTATTTAGACGAGGTAAAGTATTTTTCAAATAAGATTGCCTGGGTCGATTGATAATGGCGCGCATGGTGCCAGAATTTATTAAAAATACAAGAGGGAAGTTGATGTCAGAGTAAAATTAAAACTTGAATAAAGCTAGATTACAAAGGAAGGCATAAACTCGTCACTGCCAACACCTCACATTAATATCACCACCATTACTAACTAGACAGGCCATATAATCATCATCAATTGGCAGGTTGAGTGCGGACCACGACTCCTCGGATTGTTTGTGTAAGTATATCGCCGGAGTTTGGTTTTCAGGCTCGATGGATACATCAAAGTTGTCCAGACCATACGAAACTCCATCACCTACTGCCTTGATAAATGCTTCCTTGCGCGTCCAGCAAGCACAAAATGTTTTTGCCTTATCCGTTTCTGGTAAGGCTTGAAATTCAGATTGCTCAGTCGTTGAAAAAAAACGTGTCACTAGCTGTTGATGGTCTAAGTCAGAGTTTATCTTTTCAATGTCTATGCCAAT
>SMWN01000079.1 GCA_004356415.1 Gammaproteobacteria bacterium | reverse complement strand
GGCACCTGATATCAAACTCACCATAACAGATGGAAGCATCATTGATTTACAACAACTACGTGGCAAACCGGTATTAATAACTTTCTGGGCAACATCCTGCAAAGGTTGCATTCGTGAAATGCCCCACCTGATTGCGCTTTATGATGAGCTTTCTGATGATGGGCTAGAGATCATTGGTATTGCCATGCCCTATGACCCACCAAATCAGGTGGTTAAAATGATTTCCGAAAGGAAAATTCCTTATCCCATCGCGATTGATATTGAGGGGAATGCTGTGCTTGCTTTTGGTGGTGTGATCGTGACACCAACGTCTTTTCTGATAGCGCCAGATGGTACCATTGCCAAACACAAAATTGGCGAGATGGATATGCATGAACTACGTAGCATGATAATCTCAATGTTACCGAATCAAAATATAGTCGGTAACATTCATCAGGTTCCCGTTCCTGTACCTTCATCCTGATTAAGACCTGACGAGATGCTCTGGTTAAAAGCACTACATCTCATTTTCATGGTGACCTGGTTCGCGGGCCTGTTTTATCTCCCACGTCTTTTTGTCTATCACACCATGAGTGAAGATCAACCTAGCCTTGACCGTTTCAAAATCATGGAGCGAAAATTATTCTTTGGCATTATGACCCCAGGTGCAATCCTGACCATCGTCTTTGGCCTATGGACCTGGTATGCAAATGGCTGGGGGGCGTATGCGGGAACACAGTGGCTTCATGTGAAACTGGCACTGATACTGGTGTTGGTCATTTACCACATCTACTGTGGCAAGTTATTACTGGATTTTAAACATGATCGTAATCGACACGGTCACGTTTTTTATCGTTGCTTGAATGAGTTCCCGATACTCATCCTGGTTGCAATTATTATTCTGGCAGTCGTCAGGCCTTTCTGATTGGGGACAGGCTCAAGCCTATCCCCTACAACTAGATTTCAATCATCTCAAAATCTGCCTTTGTTGCGGCACACTCCGGGCAAACCCAATCATCGGGAACATCTTCCCATAGTGTGCCGGGTTCAATGCCATCTTCTGGCCATCCTTTTTCTTCTTCATAAACAAACCCACAAATTGCACACATGTATTGCTTCATAAAAAAAACCCTTTCATTCGTCATTAATAAATGGATTCGGCATACTACAGCACATATGATTCCTTTAAAATGACTGACATGGATCACCCTTCTATTCAAAAACCTGTTGTTCTTGTATTGGCGGGGCATGACCCTTCCGGTGGCGCAGGCATTCAGGCGGACATTGAAACACTGGCCGCGCATGGCTGTATTGCGACTTCGGTCATCACATCCCTGACCGCCCAAAACACATGTTCATTCTCATACCACCTCCCCCAAGCTACGGAAGATTTTGTCACGCAATGCAAGCTCGTTCTTGAGGATATCAAGATCGATGCATGTAAAATCGGGGCGATTGGTTCTCCAGAACTTATCCGGGCGATCCATGAAATGATCGCTGAAAAGCCATTCCCTGTCGTGCTTGATCCGGTTTTGCACTCATCAACAGGCCATGATTTTGCCAATGAAGAGATGTGCGCCTTGCTCTGTGAGCTTATCTTGCCATTCGCTACGGTGATAACGCCCAATCGTGACGAGGCGATGGAATTAACGGAAGAAATAAAACCACAAGCAGCCGCAGAAAGATTGCTTGAGATGGGTTGTAAAAACATTCTGATTTCAGATGCGGAAGATTCTGAAACAAAAGTCATTAACTATCTGGTTCAGGAAGACAGACAGTGTCAAACATTCACATGGGAACGTTTGCCTGGAAGTTTTCACGGTTCAGGTTGTACACTTGCCTCTGCGATTACTGCAAACCTCGCCAAAGATATCGAACTCATCTCCGCGATTGAACAAGCACAGGAATTCACCTGGCACAGTCTTAATCATGGCCTACAACTCGGCAAGGGACAAATGCACCCGAATCGTTTTTTTAATCAGACAGAAAATAAATAGTCGTGAGACTTAAAATGAAAGGGCTTTATGCCATCACTGACACGGAACACCTCAGTTCTGAAAAAATGTTACATAAAACAGAGGAAATTCTGCGGGCAGGCGCAAAGCTTTTGCAATATAGACATAAACAGGCAGATCAAAACACTCGATTAACAGAAGCCAGACAACTGATCGACTTATGCCGACAGTTTACTGTTCCATTAATTATCAATGATGATATTGCACTGGCAATGAAAGTAGATGCCGATGGAGTGCATTTGGGTAAAAGTGATTCATCCATAGCCGTTGCGAGAGAACGCCTGGGTAATAATGCAATGATTGGAGTTTCCTGCTATAACGACCTGGATCGAGCAAATGAAGCAGTGATGGCTGGTGCGGACTACCTGGCTTTCGGTGCGTTCTTTCCCTCCCCAAGCAAGCCTGATGCCGTCCATGCAAAACCAGAGATCATCGGTAGGGCCAAACAACAATTTGATCTCCCTGTAGTTGCCATTGGCGGCATTACACCGGAAAATGGACAGACTTTAATTGATGCAGGTGCTGACATGCTGGCTGTCATTAGTGGACTCTATGCTTCAAAAAATCCGTTTAATACAACAATAAAATATGTCAATTTATTTAATTAATCACTGAACATACGACTGAAATATAGGTATGACTAATAATTTATTTAAAGCCGCACAAGAGCACATCCCCGGTGGCGTTAACTCACCAGTCCGCGCATTCAAATCCGTGGGTGGTGATCCGGTATTTTTATCCAGGGCGCAGGGTGCTTATGTTTATGACAGCGATGGAAAACAATACATTGATTATGTAGGTTCGTGGGGTCCTATGGTTCTGGGTCATGCTCACCCTGACGTGATCAAGGCCGTACAGGAGACTGCCGCAAATGGACTCAGTTTTGGCGCACCGACAGAACTTGAGACGCAAATGGCCAACAAGATTTGTGAGATCATGCCGAATATTGAAAAGGTACGCATGGTTAGCTCTGGCACAGAGGCCGCCATGAGTGCGATTCGACTTGCCAGAGGTTTTACCGGTAGGGACAAGATTGTTAAATTCGAAGGTTGTTATCATGGACATGCAGATTCGCTCCTGGTTAAAGCGGGTTCAGGTGCATTAACGCTAGGTGTCCCTACCTCACCCGGCGTCCCTTCTGATCTCGCCCAACATACCATCACCTTAAGTTATAACGACCCCGATCAGGTCGAAGAGATGTTTAGCGAGATAGGTGATCAAATCGCTGCCATTATCGTTGAACCGGTCGCAGGTAATATGAATTGTATCCCTGGCACACAAACATTCCTGGAGTCATTAAGGAATGTCTGTGATCAATATCAGAGTGTACTCATCTTTGATGAGGTCATGTCCGGTTTCCGCGTTGCACTGGGAGGCGCGCAATCTATTTACAACATCACACCAGATCTTACCGTATTAGGTAAAGTCATCGGCGGCGGCATGCCGATCGGTGCTTTTGGCGGCAAAAAAAATATTATGAATCACATCGCCCCGGATGGCCCCATCTATCAAGCCGGTACACTTTCAGGTAACCCCGTTGCCATGAGCGCAGGATTAACGACATTAAACTTAATCTCGGAGCCAAACTTCTTTGAAGAGTTAACAGTGATAACCCTGTCCCTGACCAATGGCCTACAAAAAGTGGCAGATGCAGCAGGCATATCTTTCACCACTAATGCCGTCGGCGGCATGTTTGGATTGTTTTTCAGCGAAGCAGATTCTATTGCTACATTTGATCAAGTCATAAACTGCGATCAGGAACGATTCAAACCCTTTTTTCACGGAATGTTAGAAAAGGGTATCTACCTCGCACCCTCGTCATTTGAAGCAGGATTTGTTTCAAAAGCGCACAGTGATCAAGACATTGAGAAAACGATCATCGCCGCAGGTGAAGTAATGAAAGAATTGTTGGGATGATAAACCTGTAAACAAGATTTAATAAATTAGCACACTATACATTGAATCACAGTCTGCTCTCAACAAGAAAGAGTCAGTTATCTAACTACCAATGAATGTCTGCTTAATACGGTGACTTCAACTGGTCGATGCAACACTTTATACCCCTCCGGGTAGGCTCCGCGCTCTTAGAAAAGAAAGATGGAGTGTAAATATGGCATACAGGACTAGGGTAAATTATACAGCTGCACAAAAGGCGGAGATGTGGGATCGCTGGCAACGTGGAGAGTCTCTAAATTCAATTGGACGGGCATTTGATCGGCCTTCATCCTCAATCTTTGGTCAGTCAGCGCCGAGGTGGGGGCATTCGGCCTCCCTTACGACGACGTTCCCGGTTAGCGCTGACACTTCCCGAACGTAAAGAGATATCACGAGGTGTGGTAAGCGATCTTTCTTACGCACCATAGCCGCTCCTGTTTTAGCGATAGCGAGCCCAAGATTAGCCAGAAATGCATAGAGAATGGCTTTTACTGAATCACCGTGATTTGAAGCAGACATTAATATCTCCCCGTTTTCACTAATTGTTAGAGTTTTCTGTCAACCGAATGATACCTCATGCGTTAGTAGGGGTGGTTAACAGAATATCCGTAAGGAGGATAGCAATCATGCAACAACATAATTCCAAAAGAATAGGTATATTAACCAGTTCAATATTAGCTCTGGTATTGAGTACACCGGTTATCGCCGATGATGAAGATACCAGTGATGCTGAACGCCTGACACTAGTGGAGCGACAGGAAAATCGAGCAGAGCGTCGTGAAGATCATCAGGAAAATCGAGCAGACCGTCGTGAAGATCATCAGGAAAATCGAGCAGACCGAAGGGAAGACGGTCGCGACCGCGGTGACGGAAACAGTCAACGCTCACAACGGAGCGGACGCGGTAATGGAAATAGTCAACGCTCACAACGGGGCGGCGGCAGACGTGTTGCCCGTAATAGGTAAACATTGGATAATAACGTAGTCAGGTTATACATCTGACTACGTTATTCTTTTAAGATGAAACAACACACTTTATCTATAATTAGTAAAGGGGATTGATACTGGAACCTCACCGTGAACTGGATACCTTTTTTGCCAGTGTTGAAAAGCGTTGCTATCGAATGGCCGAGATCGCAACAGGCAATCAGGATAATGCCTTGGATATCTTGTAAGATGCCATTCCCATAACTTAAATAATATTCACGCCTGTTTCAGGCTCGACCAATTCAAACAACTCAACAATGTCATCATTACGCATACGCACACAGCCCCGTGAACCGGGTACACCCATGGCGACATCATCCGGGCCACCATGGATATAAATACAGCGATTATAACTATCGACGTTTCCGCCCTTGTTCTTACCTGCTTCACAACCACTGAGCCAGAGGATGCGCGTTAATATCCAGTCTCTGTCTGGAAACTGTTGCCGTAATTCAGGTTGGTACAATTCTCCTGTGGGTTCTCTGCTAACGAATACCGTGTTCACATCGCAAGCTGCGCCAATCTTTTGGCTGATGATGTGTTTCCCCCTTGGGGTACATTCACTGTCCATCAATTCACCTGGGCCATTTTTAGCCGTCGAAATACTATACTCCCTGATGACATCATCACCTTCAAACAACGAGAGTGATTGTTTGCTGATATTGATTTCTATGTACTTATCTTGATTCATGTTTATTTAAAATAACTAATCTCTCTTAACAGTGAGTAGCCCATCATAGTTACCATCGCTTGCCAGGGCATAGCCGCTGATGTCCTTTGCTGTGACCAGTATATTATCTTCATACCACAGGGGTATATAAGGTAATTGCTCATGCAGGTAAGCCTGCAGGTCTTGATATAGCTTTGCCTGCTCGGTCAGATCCTGTTTACTCTCTGCTGCTTCTATCATGGCATCTGCG
>SMWN01000078.1 GCA_004356415.1 Gammaproteobacteria bacterium | reverse complement strand
CACATGTGGTAAGTGTCAGGATAAGGGTAAGACGCTACGGCACTTTCAATGGATGAAATGATTGCCTCTGCATCAGCACCTTTTAATTCTCTCAGGATTGTAGGAGGGTTGCCAAACCAGATTCTGTCCGGGATATCTTTTTCTCTCACAACGACAGATAAGCCATGCCACTTACGCCAGCCAACAACTTGATAGACATCATATTCCGATGCCCCTCTGGCTTTGGTCGCGAGCCAGGTGTGAACAGCAAATAAACTTCTCCAGTTAAATGCCCTGGCAGCATATACCTGAACGACAGCATCTGACATTTCTGAAGGATCAGGAGCAATCCCCGCGCTGGAGCGATCGGCTGTCCGCCAATCCGGTCCAAATAGTACGTTTGCCGATATTGCGATGGATATGCCTGTTAAAAAAAATAGAAATACAAAGCGGATTTTCTTCATGCCCACGAATATACGATGTGGTGTGTTAAACAATTAGGGTAATGTTCCATTGATGACATATTTCATGATATTAACAACTTCTTCCGGTGTTTGGGCAACAGCAGTTGCTGCACCATCTACTTCTTTTAAGGCATGTGTTAATTCCGGATCGTGCAGGGTAATGATTGATTTACCTAATGCTGCCGCATATCCTGCATCAAACGCTGCATTCCATTGTTTATATTTGTCGCCGAAACGCACAATAACAACATCGGCTTTTTCAATTAAGTTACGAATACGAATGGAATTAATATTTGATGCCTTGTGATCTTTCCAGAAAGAATGATCTTCAGCACCAAGAAGTCGATCCCCACAATCATCACTTGATGCATGGTCAGTGTTTGGTGAGCTTAGATTAACCGGCAGATCGGCCGCTTTAAGTCCGGTCTCTATTTTTTCACGCCAGTCGGTGTGGATTTCTCCAGAGAGATAAATATTCCAGGTCATGTGTTCTCCATGATATGTTTTGTGTTTAATTGAAAACCTTATGATGTCAGTATTTTTATTTATTGATAAGAAGCATACTGAAGTTTTTCATCAGCATTAGTTTTAGCAAAGATTGATTTGCCAATCATGGATAATACTTCCCACACTGGCCCAGGAAATTTATGCAGATTATCCATCACCTTGCTGAAAGAATTAATGAAATAATTAATGTCTTCCTCATCAATAATAAGCGGAGGGATAAGTTTAATTACGTCAATATGGTGTCCAGCGACTTGTGTCAGGATTTGATAATCTTGTAGTAATGGAATAGTCACAGCTTGTGGGAACAAGTCCTTGTTTAATTTATGTACCATATTCCAGGCAGCGCGCAATGAAAATGATTTTGGTTCTGAAAATTCAATTGCGATCATCAAACCGCGCCATCTTATATCGTGAATAAATTCGTATTGTTCGCTTAAATTTTGCAGACGTTCGCCTGCCAGATTACCCATCCTTCTGGCATTTTCTATTAGATTTTTGTCGTCAATGTATTCCAGCGTTGCCAGTCCTGCCACCATGGCAAGACTGCCCTGGCCAAACGTCGAAGAATGAACGACTGAACGTTCCATTGATGAAAAAACCTTATTGAAGATCCATTTTCTGGTGAGCACGGCACCGACAGGCACATATCCACCAGAGAGTGATTTAGACAGTATCACCATATCCGGTTCGACGTTTTCATCATGTTCCAGTGCTAAAAATTTACCCGTACGGCCCAGGCCTGTTTGTACCTCATCCGCAACAAAGAGGGCTTTGTGTTTTCGGCATAAACGGGCGGCTTCAGTTAAATACCCCTTGTCAGGAATATTTACGCCTTTGCCCTGGATGGGTTCGACAATAAATGCGGCAATTTTATTCCCGGCGAGTACCTCTTCCAAAGCTGAAAGATCATTGAAAGGGATAGTATAGGTATCGGGTAAGAACGGCGCGAAACCTTCCTTGAATGTGTTATCACCATTTATAGATAATGAACCTGTACTGAGGCCATGAAATGAGTGTTGCGCGTGGACAATGCCGGCACGACCCGTGGCACAGCGGGCAAATTTAATGGCTGTTTCAACACCTTCGGTGCCTGAATTAGTGAAATAAACATAATCCAGTTGGCAAGACATGCGTTTTTTTAATTCCTTTGCCAGTAGACCGGAAAGCAGAGGCGCATCAAGTTGCACCAGGCTGGGATAATTACAGTCCAGAAAATCAATGAGTGCTTTTTTGATTGTTGCATTGTTACGGCCAACATTAAATACACCATAACCAGCCAACATATCCAGATATTTGTTGTCCTTGTCATCCCATAAATATTGACCTTCAGCACGAACATAATTTCGATCAAATCCTATGGTGCGCAAGACCTTTGTGAACGCAGGATTAATGTGTTCATTGTGCAGGTCATAATTTTGCCCCCGTGCTTCGGACAAAAGTGATTCTATATTCAGGGTCATAAGACTTCTTGTCTATTTAATTATGTGCTTACATTAACATTTATACTTACGGTTGTGGAAGATCTGGCCAATTAATATTGCCTGATTTATCAATCGTCCAGGTGGCGGGATCAGTACCGGCAATGATTGTCTCAGTCTGATTCCTGTGGTCGATACATTTGTACAATAGGCGAGTACCTCGACCCCTTCGGCAACAGCTTTACAGAGCGTTTCCGTATATTCCGGGTCAATGTCCGCAAGAAATCGTTTGTAGCATTTGATTAAAGTGCCTTCGATGAAAGGATCTGAAAATTTCATTCGTTGTTATTGTTTTTTATATCTGGGGACGTGTAATTCACGTCAATAACAACATAACGTAGTTCAGTGTCATCAGTATGAATAATGACTTCATCATCGATCGTTTTCTTGAGTAATCCTTTGGCAAGGGGTGAGTCAAGACTGATATAATTTTTATCTGGATCGAATTCATCGGGGCCAACAATGCGATAGGTGGCTTCGGCAACAGTGTCGGTTTTAACAGTCAAACATTTGACAGTGATCCAGGCACCGAAAAAAATTTGTTTACTGTCCTGTTGTTGTATAGGGACGATTTTTAGATCCGGCAAGCGATTCTGTAGATAACGTAATCGTCGATCAATTTCACGTAATTCTTTTTTACGATAAATGTATTCTGCATTCTCAGAACGGTCACCTTCTGCCGCAGCGACAGTGAGTGCTTTGGTCACCTCGCCGCGTTTTTCCCACAAGGCCTTGAGTTCAGCCTGAAGCATTTTGAAGCCTTCTTCTGTGATGTACGGCGAAGATTTTGGTTGAGGTGGTCGATAACGGCTCATGAATTAACTTTATGCAGTTAACCCATTTTTTTCAACAGCAATAAAACCTACCTATCTTTTTCGGCTTCACGTTCCTTAGTTTCGGCGATGACTTCCTCCGCAACATTCTTCGGACAAGCAACGTAATGCAGGAATTCCATAGAGAATTGTCCACGACCTGAAGTCAATGTACGCAGGGTGCCAATATAACCAAACATCTCGCTCAGCGGGCATTCAGCCTTGATTCGGACACCCGTTGGCCCTGCATCCTGAGATTTAATCATACCGCGTCGACGATTCAGGTCGCCAATTACATCTCCAACATGAGCCTCTGGGGTAAAAACATCTACTTTCATAACAGGTTCCATCAGTTGTGGACCGGCTTTAGGCATACTTTGTCTGTAAGCAGCTTTTGCAGCCAGTTCAAATGCAACTGTTGAAGAGTCAACCGCATGGTATGCACCATCAACCAGGGTGACTTTGAAATCAAGACACGGATAACCGGCTAAAACACCTTTTTCCATGCTTGTCTTGAATCCACCTTCAATCGCTGGCCAGAATTCGCGTGGGATATTACCACCCGTTACTTTTGATTCGAACTTAAACCCACTCCCTGGCTCACCCGGTTCAATGATGTAATCAATTTTACCGTATTGACCTGAACCACCGGATTGCTTTTTATGGGTGTAACTATCTTCAATACGTTTGGTGACGGTTTCACGATAGGCTACCTGAGGTTTACCGACGGTCACCTCAATGCCATGGGTTCTTTTGAGAATATCAACCTTGATATCAAGGTGTAATTCTCCCATTCCCTTGAGGATAGTTTCACCACTGTCTTGATCCGTTTCCACTCGGAAAGAAGGATCTTCTCTGATCATTTTGCCTAAGGCGATACCCAATTTCTCTGACGCGGCCTTGTCATTGGGCGATGCGGCAATAGAAATCACTGGATCAGGAAAGACCATGGGTTCTAGCGTCGCAGGGGACTTTGGATCACATAAGGTATGTCCTGTTTGCACATTTTTCATACCTATGATGGCGATGATATCACCCGCCTGGGCGCTATCAAGTTCAATACGTTCGTCAGCATGCATTTCAACCAGGCGACCAATACGTTCGGTCTTGCCTGTAAAGGTATTCAGTACGTTTGTTCCTTTGCCCAATTTACCTGAGTAGATACGGACAAAGGTGAGTGCGCCAAAACGATCATCCATAATCTTGAATGCTAATGCTCGCAATGGCTTGTCAGGATCGACGATAGCAAATTCACCTGTTTCATTACCCCCCAGGTCAACTTCTGGTTGTGGCTTAACTTCGGTCGGATCAGGCAGGTAATCGACGGCCGCATCAAGGATTAACTGTATGCCCTTGTTTTTAAAAGCAGAACCACAGTAGGTGGGAAAGAAATCAAGCGCAATCGTACCTTTACGGATACAAGCCTTAATCTCGTTAATCGACAGTTCTTCACCATCGAGATACTTCTCCATGATGTTGTCGTCCTGTTCGATGGCAGTTTCGATTAATTTCTCACGCCATTCTTCGATGGCATCTGACATATCTTCAGGTGGTGCTTCAATTTTATAATCACTTGCATCACTGACGCCTTCCCATATCCATGCCTTACGGGTTAGCAGATCGACAACACCTGTAAATTCATCTTCAATACCAATGGGTAATACCATTACCAGAGGGTTCGCACTGAGGACATCCTTAACCTGTTTCACTACGCGGTAAAAATCAGCGCCTACACGGTCAAGTTTATTGACAAAGATAATGCGAGATACTTCAGATTCGTTCGCATATCTCCAGTTGGTCTCGGATTGTGGTTCAACACCACCAGAGCCGCAGAACACACCAATGCCCCCATCAAGCACTTTTAATGAACGGTATACTTCAATCGTAAAATCAACATGTCCAGGAGTATCAATAATATTCAAGCGGTGACCATTCCATTCACAACTGGTCGCTGCAGACTGGATAGTAATACCACGTTCCTGTTCCTGTTCCATGAAGTCAGTGGTAGCTTCTCCATCATGTACTTCACCGGTTTTATGAATTTTACCGGTGAGTTTTAAAATACGTTCTGTCGTGGTTGTCTTGCCAGCATCTACGTGGGCAAAGATGCCTATGTTTCTATATTTGGATAAATCAGCCATGTTATTACTACTCTATACCGTTACACTTCAATGAATCGATCAGCGACCCAAAGCACACGTCGTAACCGACTGCATTGCCAGAAACGTATTGCTTGGATAGACACCTGTTAAATACCACTCAAATGGACGCAAGCTTAGCTGCGCCAAAAAACGCGCGATTATAAACCAGAATGACGGTATAAAACCACCTAATATGCTTTCGTAGCAGGTGTTTGACTGGCACAGTATAGATATCAAAGGTGATTAGAAAGGCATTTTTGGCCTCAATTTCATATCCATCCAGGGCTCAGGGCGTTGCTGTATTGTTGAATTGAGGCAACAGAAAAGTATAATCTAGGCAATGCACGATATTCAGAATCGCATTGCCGACGTACTGCTAGAGGTAGAAGCTACCTTGAGAATCAACGGCAAATGGAACAAAACCAGGCCAAGCAGCAGCGAACTCGCCAGTGAACAACCCTTCTGTATGGATACGCTGGCCTTCGAACAATGGCTGCAGTGGGTTTTTCTGCCACGTATGAAAAATGCCCTGGAAGAGACAAAACCATTCCCTGCTACAAGCAGCATATTCGTCTATGCGCAGGAATGTCTGCACAAAAACGACCCGCACACAGGCAGTTTGTTAGAACTCATAAAAATATTTGATGAGCTGATTAAGATTCAATCAAAGGTCAGATTGCACTAGTCCGACAGACTCCTAGGTAATTCAAATAATCTGGAATATCCGAAGTCAGAATATTTTGTGGTCAAGCTAGTTTGCAACTCAAGCAGTGCCGAGATGAAATCAAGACGAAATATTTGACACAATATCGACAATCGACGTTGTTAATTTTTCCAGATCATCATTTTGAATAATAAATGGAGGCATGAGATAGACCAGTTTACCAAAGGGTCTTATCCAAACGCCTGCTTCGACAAATAACGGTTGAACACTCGCCATATCGACAGGGTTGACGAGTTCCACAACCCCAATGGCACCTAACACACGCACATCTTTAACAACATCCAATACCTGACAAGGTTCAAGACCTGCAACAAGTTGTTTTTCGATTCTAGAGATTTCTGATTGCCAGGGGGACTCCAGCAAAATCTTCAGGCTGGTCAAAGCTGCTGTGCAGGCCAGGGGATTCGCCATAAACGTCGGGCCATGCATGAAAACGCCTGGTTCTCCCTGACTGATGGTTTCGCTGACATCTGTGGTGGTGAGTGTCGCTGCCAGACTCATATAACCTCCTGTCAGCGCCTTTCCAACACACATAATGTCAGGGGTGACACCAGCATATTCACAGGCAAATAATTTTCCCGTTCGGCCAAACCCGGTGGCGATTTCATCAAGGATCAATAACACATGATATTGGTCGCATAGACCCCGCACACGGCGTAAATATTCTTCAGAATAAAATCGCATACCACCTGCACCTTGAACAATTGGTTCCATGATCGCGGCAGCGATATGTTCCTTTTCGGTACTGAGTGTTTGTTCAAAACCTGCGATATCTTTATCAGAGCAGGCTTGACCAAAGCGACATTCTGGGGCATCCACAAAAAATTGTTGTGTTAATACATCCTGAAACAGGGAATGCATTCCCGTGTCAGGATCACACACTGACATGGCGCCAAAGGTATCACCATGATAGCCATTTCGAATGGTCAGAAAGTACTTTTTGCTGGGTTGTCCTTTAGCGTTCCAATATTGAATGGCCATTTTCATAGCTACTTCAACAGACACGGAACCAGAGTCTGAAAAGAAAACGGACAGTAATGCATCAGGCGTTAGTGCAACCAGTTGAGCTGCAAGTTCTACAGCAGGTTGATGTGTCAGTCCACCGAACATCACATGTGACATCTTCTGCAATTGCGCCTCAAGCGCACAATTCATTTCAGGATGGTTATAACCATGAATCGCACTCCACCAGGAAGACATGCCATCTATCAGTTCTCGACCATCTGTTAATTTCAGTCGCACACCATCGGCAGATGCCACAGGATAAACAGGCAAGTCCGAGCCCATCGCGCTGTACGGATGCCAGACATGTGACTTATCAAGGTCAAGTATCTGTTTGTCCTTCATCGGATAAATCTGTCTGAAATAACAAAAACCATAGTCTAAATAATTTCTGGGGGGTTACCGTCAAAAGGCCTGATGACTTCTCCTTGCCTCTCCTTCAATAAAGATTCGTTTCACATTTTCATATTCATTTTTAATTGCAGCATCAAGTTGTGAAACAGTATCTTCAATTTCAGTAGCAGTTGCTGCATCTTTAAATTCAACACTGATATTGACCAGGATAAACTCAGGCCCCATATGCATGGTTAATACTTCATTAACATGTTCGATTTTGTCATAGGTCTGAGCAAGCTTTCTAATGCCGTTCACAACATGAATATTTGCGCTTTCCCCAATGAGCAGGCTCTTGGTTTCAAAAGCCAGCCACATGGCAGTACCAGCAAGAATCAAACCAATAACGACTGAGGCGATACCATCCAGATATAAATTGCCCGTGAGTTGGGTCAGGAAGGTGGCAAGCAGAGCAACAGCTAGCCCTAACATCGCTGCGGAGTCCTCAAATAAGACAACAAACAGGGAAGGATCTTTGCCTCGTTGTACGGCTTCAATGTATCCCCATTTACCTTTTGCTTGTTTAAATTCTTTCAAAGCAAAAAACCATGCAGCACCTTCAAAGACCATGGCAAGTGTAAGCACAATGTAGTTCACCAGGATATTTTCCAGAGGGGCTGGATTTAGTAAACGATGAATCCCTTCGTAAATCGAAATACCAGCACCAACAGCGAAGATCATAATGGCGACAATAAAACTCCAGAAATAGATTTCTTTCCCATGTCCGAATGGAAAGCGATCATCCGCAGGCTTTTTTGCTTGCTTCAGCCCATACAAAAGCAACATCTGATTACCGGTATCAACGACTGAATGTATGCCTTCGGAGAACATCGCTGAACTGCCAGTAATGGAGGCAGCGATGAATTTCATGATCGCTATCAGCGCATTACCCGCGAGGGCAGCGTAGATCACCAGTTTTCGTGAAGAAGCCATAAAATTATTGTAAGGTTAAATTGATTATAATTATTCGAACCATCTTATCATTGTGATTTGGGTATACTCAAATTACTTGTAACCTGCATTTACAAGTAGTCTGAGTGTTTAACATAAGTTCTTATGGCCTAAAATATTATTTCTTTAGCCATATGATATTTATAGTAATATCTGAAGGATTTGTTTGCTAGCAATCAGAGGAGGCGTTTATGGAAGATGATAAAGTTTCAGGCAGTTGCCTATGCGGGGCGGTGTCATATCAATACGTTGGTCCGATAAAAGTCTTTCAATATTGTCATTGTACGAGATGTCGTAAATTCACGGGCTCTGCTTACGCATCTAATATCATTATTGATCCGGCGCAATTCCAATGGCTGAGTGGTGAAGATTCACTAGGACGGTTTGAACACCCGGATGCAAAGCACTTCGCAACATCGTTCTGTAAAAATTGTGGTTCGTCATTACCGTGGCTGACAAAAAGTGGGAAAGCAATTATTGTTACGGCGGGGACATTGGATGATGATCCAAAGGCAAAGCCAACCCACAATGTATTCATGGCCGACAAGGCACCATGGTATGAAGAAGTTGGTGATCTAAAACAATATGAAGCGCTCCCGGTAAATGATCATTGATGTGATAGAGATACCCCAAAGGACAATATTCATCTGCGCGTAACTATTTCCCTGAATCGGGAATTAATAACATTCCCTCTCCGGTGATTGTGGCAGGGCAGTCATCACGATCATGGCCCGGCACAGGGGGAACAAACGGATAAGAACCCGTGGCTAAAACCAGTTTGTCATAGGCAATGGTGACACCTTGTGCAGAGATCACCTGTTTATTTTATCGATCGATACGGGAAGCCTTATCTCCAATATATATCGAGATATCGTTCTGCATAAAAAATTCGTGGGTAACCATGGAGAGATCATTCGCAGTTTTTCCAGAAAAGAATTCTGACAAGTGAACCCTGTCATAAGCGGGCCGAGGTTCCTCACAGAATACGACGATATCGTATCGATCCCGAGCCTTGCTCTCGGTCATAGATTCGAGGAAGGCCTGCCCAACCATGCCGTTGCCAATGATGACGAGCTTTTGCTTTTTCATGAGAATATCCAGATGTTGCTAATCATTTAGCCTCTACAATGCAGCTTACGTGCCATTCTGGAGTATTCTTATAACTAGTTGATTAGTTTATAAAACTATATATTTAGAGGTGAGGGTAGGGATGAGATTTGCCCTGATAAAGGGCAGTTGATATTGCGGTGCACCACGACGAGGCACGGCTACAGAATGAGAAGTGCCCAGTCTATTCGGCAACACCTCACTGGGCGAAGGTGTGTTAAGCCATCATAGCTTTTTATGATGTCTCTGCCTTATTAGTTATTAGTTTAGTTGTGAACCTTCTATTTATCTAGATTTACCGGCTACGTTAGGGTTTGGTTTCGCCTTTTACTATTAAGTGCATTGCTCCTTCGCGCCCATGCGATCGCAGTATAAATACATCCATGTACAAAACTTTTCCTTCTTATGCCTACTAATCTTTCATCTTCGTTGCAAAATCTAATTTGGCCAGGGTCAGAAAACATGCAGATGAAATCCCCGCAGATCCAAATATCATGCACATCACCATGATTTGATATCTCACTGCAATATGTGGTGAAACACCAGACAGTATTTGCCCAGTCATCATGCCAGGTAAAGATACCAGCCCGACTGCAAACAGCATATTGATCGTCGGAATGAGTGAGGCATGCAAAGCAGTATGACGGGCTTTGTTCAGGGGCGTACCATTTGCGATTTCTGATTCATAACGTTCCGCAGCCAGACTCACCGAATTCATGGAATTGGCGAATATCATTCCGGCCAGCGGGATCATGTAATGCGGGAGGAACCATGGTTGTAATTCCAGCACGGCCTGGGTGATCAGCCACAGGGTGCAGATCCCACTGATAGAAATCGATATAAAAGCTTTCAGGTAATCGCCTGGTTTTTTTTGTTTCACTGGTCGGATTGCGATCCAGCTGGAAGCCAGCAACATAACTGCCAGAACCAGCATCACGATCCAGGCATTATCAGTTTCAAAGATGTATACCAGGGCATAACCTATCAAAAGTAGCTGGATCAGCATCCTGATAACAGCATAAATCGACGTTCGTGGATCCAGAGACCATTTATATAAAATACCAATAACAATGATGACCGGCACAAAGGTCCATGCTAGATTGGAAATGGGAATCAGTTGGACTACGTTATTCATTTTCTGTTTCCTTAAATCGGTGAGATTATGAGGGATGTCGCCACGGTAGAGTCTAATCGAATATTTGGCACATCTAAACCGTGAATCAAGGGATCAGAAGCAGATATGTTATGAAATTGAAATACTTTGTGCTGGTTAGCTTTATACTTTTAGTGATTAGTTTTTGGAATAGACACAATCTTTACGAGAACATGCCTGTTGTTGATGATCTGTCGCAGGAACCTTTGCAAGTCGAAATCAAGGAGCCGGAATTTTCTATCGATGTAAATGACATTGATTACTATATTCAACCACTATATGACTACGACATCTACGGCATGGTGGTGTCCTATCGACACCACAACAGCAAATATGGATTGCATAAACTCTGGAATGATAATTTGAATGTGGCAGATTTTTGCCTGGTATGGCGCGATAATGCCTTTAAGGCGCAGTTTGATAAACTCGATTTTTACAGCGGCCAATTCACTTGTAATGTCAAAACCTCAGATAGACAGGCATGGGAGAGTTTTAATATGTTTCAGCTCTCCAATAATCACCTGCTCACTGCAGATACTTCTATTCGCGATAAGCTAAAGGATATAAAAATTGGCGACCAGATACGGATCAGGGGGGTTGACTGTCAAACTATCGTAACAGTAAGGGTGGTTCTCGTGGTACCAGCATTACACGTGAATATAGTGGCAATGGTGCATGTGAAACGATCTATGTGAATCAGGTTGATATTCTGAACAAGTACAAAAATGGCTGGCGTAAACTGATGCATCTGTCCCTGTTCCTGTTGTGATCTCTTTAACCTGGTATTTAAAAACGCCATATCGACCATACAGTAGTTAAAGGTGCCTGCCCATTTTTATTTACTTGTGTCTGGCTTGCTTAGCCATCTCTACCAGAATCTGCCGAACTTCTTCCGAAGAATTGACAGGCCCTGGAAAAGTAAAACGTACGATACGTGCATCCACTCGTAGATGAAATCCTTCAGCATCCACACCCACCATCATAGGTTGACAACCATCAGGAAGTTCAATCCTTTGATAACAGCAATAGTCGATCATGGCATCAGCATGGTCAAGATTCATGTGACACACCATGGCATGTTCATCTTGCACTGAGAATGGATTAGCACGCACCAATTCTTTAGGTTCTAACCAGTGAATTATCCCAAACCCACCAATATATCGTGCGCGCACTAATTCAATACGATAAAAATTAAAGTCGTGCGTTTTATGATAATCCCTGGATTCAGGGAAATACTTGTAATAACGAATACTTACGTCTTCATCATCAGAAATTATGTTGGCGTTACCCAGACATGTCAAACGTGCTGCCGCCTGAATGTCATTGGCCTCACCTTCGGTAACAATTAATGAGACCTTAGAATTTTCTTGAATATTTTTTGTATGTTGTGCAATTGAACTGATAAGAATAACCGGTTGGCCATCTCTGTCCATACAATAAGGAACAACAGAACCAAACGGATAGCCCGGGGCATCAACGGAATGAGTCGATAATACACCATGATATTCACTGAGCAACAAGCTGCGCGCATCGAAGTTAATTTCAGACATTTGAAAAACTCTTTTAGTAAATAGGGCGTACTTATATATTATTGTTGTTCAAGACTCAATCTTTAAAACTTAACTGATAATAGCCGTCTGGTGTTGTAAATTGTCAACCAAAGTCCTAAATTTGAAAGATTCCGTAGTTTGTTACAGAATGCTTATCCATAATGCTCACACGTACCGTAAACCGGCATGACTGAATGGCAAAGACTGATATAACTGAAGATGAACTGTTAAAAACAGATCTGCGGACACTGTGGTCAGACACCCTGGTTGAACCACTGTGTGATGCTGTTAAGGGAGAATGGTCCGACAGGGCGATAAAGGAGATCATCAAGGAACTTAATAATAAGGGTTACAAAACAGAACGGCTGATGACTATTCTCGATAAAAATCTCGGGCCGGAAGCTGCTGAGCGTTTGGCAAGATTCGTAATATAAAATACCTACACAATAGAGGACGGTGTGACATGCACGGATGCATTAATGCCGCCAGCGTATGGAGCGCAGGCGCGGTCGATTGGTATTAATCAAAGCGCAGCAAGCAGATAAATAATAATCCCTATTAAGATAACACTCAGTCCTTGCCAGAATTTTACCGGATTGCGTTCGAGCAGGGGTCGGTGATCAAGCGGTAGCGTACGCACAGCTAAATCTATTATGCTGGGACCAAGTGACCTGTCCCCGGTAACTAGTCCACCTGTTTTGTTTAAAATAGGTTGAACCTTCAGGAGTATCTGTAACGGAAAAGAAATATATAAATGAATAGACAAATATAACCACACCAGATGTGCCAATTGCATAATGCCAGCTATCATCTCCACCAAATATTAATGCGAGGATTGGGAGTGTAATTGCTGCAGCGGCTGATCCGAAATTCCCCAAACCCTTATAGACACCTTCTGCGAATCCAACCTGTTTAGCCGGAAACCATTCGCTGATCATGCGAATACCAATAACAAACCCGGCACCGACAAAACCTAACATAAAACGGGCAATTGCCAATGTTTCAAAGCTTTGTGCCGTAGCAAAGAAAAAACAGATAAAGCTGGAAAAGAACAGCAGTGACGAAAAAACAATGCGCGGAACAAACCGATCTACCAGCATGCCGATAATAACCCTTGCAGGTATGGTCAGTGCTACGTTAAGAATTAACAGTATCTTTACTTCTTGATCTGATAATCCAAAGGTTTCTCTAATCGTCGCCAACAAAGGAGCATGGTTAAACCAGACGACAAAAGTAAGAAAAAACGCAAACCAGGTTAAATTTAAAATCCTGAACTTGCCGGTAAACGATAACAAATTAAATGATGATTTCACTGCATTCATCGAAAAAAACTCCAATATCATTGAATAGTCATGTTCATTGCACTGCAACAATCAGGCCAATTATGTAACTCATTGTTTTATATTTAGAATTGACAGTTACCCATATTGCGGTGACTGAATCAGGTGCACCATAATGTGTCATGGAGAAGCTACCACGATGTTTTATGGTGCCCATTGATCTAGTTGAATGTGATGGGAGACGAGTCAAAGGAAAGGTTAGAATGGAACATCTTATAATCTTCGAGATAATT
>SMWN01000077.1 GCA_004356415.1 Gammaproteobacteria bacterium | reverse complement strand
CGAATAATGCCCCTGCATTTGTACTCGGCGTGCCATTGGCAGCTAAAGTTGCTGGCCCGCTGGGCTTTCTGGGACTGGCAAGCCAGATCAATTCAGCCATTAATTTACTGGTCGCCAGCCGGAATGCCATTATCCTTGCGGAACCTACCTTGAGCACGCGCAGTGGTGGCAAGGCGAGTTTTCTGGCGGGTGGTGAAGTACCTGTCATCAGCTCCGGTAGTCTTGGTTCGACAGATGTTGAATACAAGGAATTCGGTATCTTGCTGGAAATCGAACCTATTGTTGGTCATGACAATACGATTTTTGCCAAGATAACGACCGAATCCAGCGCCATTGATCCGGATCGTCCCGGTGGCGGCAATACCCCGCCAGGTTTTATTACACGTCGTACCAGCACGGATGTGCGTATGAAGGACGGTGAAACGCTGGTGATGTCAGGCCTGATCGATCGCAAGCTGAGTGAGAACGTCACTAAATTACCCTTCCTGGGTGATTTGCCCATCATCGGTGCTTTTTTCAGGAATACGGTCACAGATAATGATGATAACGATCTGGTTATCTTTGTCACACCGACAGTCATCGAAAACGATGTAGTTTCTCAGCATAACCAGAACCTCATCGATAAAAGACGGAAAATGATCGATTCCTTCAAGAAAAGCACGGGGCAGGAAGATCTGATCCTGGATTAGAGAGATAAGGTTAGTTTGGATTAGAGAGATAAAGTATGTTCGACATCATCGTAAAAACCAAGTCCGGTAAAAAAATAAAAGGCGTGCGCTGTCCGATCAATGAATGTGGCATTGGCAAGGCCGGTGGAAATCTGATCCAGCTCCGAGGCTGGAAGGTCGCTCCAAATCATGCCGAACTGCGTCGAACTCCCGATGGGCTTTTCATTGAAGATATGAGCGGAGGCAATACCCTGGTCAATGGCGAAGTGATCAAACTTCACGGTCCATTACGTTCATCCGATACCATCAGTATCGGTGGTTTTCATATTACTGTGGGTGTTGATGAATCGACAGAAGGCGCTTACGTTGAAGATGTAGAGGATGTCAAGACCATGATCGGGGTCCAGTATCATCCCGAGATTGAAGTAGACGAAACCTTATACAAGAAAGAACGTTTCATGTGGCGCAATCGTTTGCATGAAGAATTGTTGCACATGATGGATCTGCGACGTACCGACATCGGTGCTATGGATGAGGATCAGCTACGTCACCATATCCAGAAACTTATTGCAGAAATCATCAAGGACATGGAAGGCAAATTGCCTGCCGATGTTGACAAGGATGAACTCGCCGAAGAAGTATTAAACGAAGCTGTCGGTCTTGGCCCTCTGGAAGAATTATTGGCACAGGATGATATCACCGAAGTTATGGTTAACCGCCATGATGAAATCTATATTGAAAAAGCTGGCAAATTAACCAAATCAAATGTGGTATTCAGCTCTGATAATGCCGTGATGTCAGCCATCGAACGAATTGTGGCCCCCCTGGGCCGGCGTATCGATGAAAGTTCACCCATGGTCGATGCCCGATTAAAAGACGGCTCACGTGTCAATGCCATCATCCCACCATTGGCATTAAGAGGCCCCTGTCTGACTATTCGAAAATTCTCCAAGCAAAAACTTTTTGCCGAAGACTTGATTAAATTTGATGCAATAAGTCAACCCATGGTTGATTTTTTGAAAATGGCCGTTGAACACCATAAAAATATCCTTGTTTCAGGTGGTACCGGGAGTGGTAAAACAACTCTACTGAATATACTCTCAAATTTTATCCCTGATTCAGAACGTATCATTACCGTGGAGGACGCAGCAGAATTACAACTGAACCAGCCGCACCTGGTCACCCTTGAAGCACGACCTCCGAACATGGAAGGCAAGGGTGCCATATCCATTCGTGACCTGGTGAAAAACTGTTTACGTATGCGGCCTGATCGCATCGTCGTCGGTGAGTGTCGTGGTGGTGAGGCCCTGGACATGCTACAGGCCATGAATACTGGTCATGATGGTTCATTAACCACAGCACATGCCAACACACCCCGTGATATGCTTGCCCGGCTGGAGGTGATGGTCTTGATGGCGGGCATGGATTTACCCAGCAAGGCCATCCGCGAACAAATTGCCTCTGCGATACATCTCATTGTACAACAAACCCGCTTTACTGATGGTAGTCGTCGTGTCATTAACATCACTGAAGTGACTGGGATGGAAGGTGACGTAATTCAACTACAGGACATTTTCCGTTTTCAACAGGAAGGTATTGATGATAATGGAAAGGTGAAAGGTTATTTCCATGCCACTGGTAGCGTTCCGGAATTTTATGAAGATTTGCGTGCTCATGGCCTGGTTGTTGACATGAGTATCTTCAATACTAATTAATAATGGAAACGATCTACGACCTCACTGGTAATGCACTGTTTATTATTACAGTCGCTGGTGTATTTTTAAGCGCTACCCTGTTCATGTACTGGCTCATGACGACAGGGCAAAAGTTCATGATCAGTTATAAGGAGACATTTACCGAAAGCGCCAGTGCCAACATGGCCGATATGTTCATGTCCATCGATGCCAATCGTTTATTTCAATTTAATCTTATTGCCATCTTTGTTTTACCCATACTGACCTGGCTGATACTGGGTGATCCTATAACGACTATTGCTATCTTTTGTCTAATCGCTTTTATGCCAACCATGATATATCGTTCCATGCGTAAAAAGAGATTACGTCTCTTTGAAGAACAATTACCGGATGCATTACTCATGCTGTCCGGTTCCATGAAGGCAGGCGCCAGTTTAAATATCGCCCTGGAAAACCTCGTCCAGGAACAACCTGTCCCACTCAGTCAGGAATTTGAATTGTTCATGCGCGAACAACGCATCGGAACCGATTTTGATGTCTCACTACAGCATATGGAAGCAAGATTACCTATCCCGGATTTCGCCATGCTGACTTCAGCCTTGAGAATCAACCGTGAAATTGGTGGCAACCTCGCGACAATTATGGAGTCACTCGGAGATACCCTGCGCCGTAAACATCAAATGGAAGGCAAGATCAAAAGTTTGACGGCACAAGGCAAGTTACAAGGTATCGTTATGACTGGCTTACCCGTGCTGTTGGGCTTTTTACTTTACATGCTTGAACCAGCCTCCATGGAAAAATTATGGACAACAACAATCGGCTGGATCGTCTTAGGTATCATCCTTGTTATGGAGACATTGGGCTATATCATGATTCAAAAGATTACAGCCATTGATGTTTAGTCGTTTACAAGTGAACGATCATGAATGAACAATTAAGAGCCGCTATCGAAGGACAATCCCTGTTTGCTATCTATACGATTGCCCTTTGTGCTGGCATGAGTATTTTCCTGTTCATTCTCGTTATTCGGGAACTTGACAAGATGGTCGATGAAGAAGACCGGACTTATATGGATCCCTTGCCACCCGGGCTGAAATTTATCTGGCCCATCGTGCAGATCATCAGTCATTTCTTTTGTTCATTCCTGCCTTATGAAATGATGGAACGCATTGAAAAGCGGTTACAGCATACCGGCGTTTCCTATCTGCTCATCGCTGAGCAATTTGTCGCCATTCGAATAATCAGTACGATATCTGGATTTGTCGGTGGCATTATCATCATCAATGCACTCGATCAGCAACAACCGATATGGGTATTAATCTCAGCCATCATTGGTTATTTTTTACCGGATATCTGGCTGAACGATAATCGTAAACGCAGGGAACTTGCTGTGATCAGGGCCATGCCCGTGTACCTGGATTTCATTACCATGGCGGTCCAGGCGGGCCTGAATCTGCAGGGGGCGCTGGGCCAGGCCATGGAGAAGGCACCAGAAAGTCCATTACGCAATGAATTCGGTACCGTCTTGCGTGATCTTCGCGCCGGTCTGACACGGGCAGATGCGCTTCGGCGTATGGCTGATCGTCTAAATATAAAAGAAGTCACCAGCTTTGTTAGCGCCATGATCCAGGCAGAGAAAATGGGTGCAAGTCTGGCAAAGGTACTCAGTGTCCAGGCAGAACAAAGACGTGGCGAACGATTTCAACGTGCAGAAAAACTGGCGATGGAAGCCCCTATTAAACTGGTCGGGCCACTCATTATTTTTATTTTCCCGGTGACATTCATTGTGCTTGGATTTCCTATCGTGATGAAATTTCTTGCAGAAGGTATATTGTGATCCATGGTGGTATTTTTACAAGTCATAATCAAAAACTGATTCTATCCCATGTATTAAAGACTTCTTCAATAGCTGAGCGTATGCGGGGATTACTTTGGCATACACCATTGAATGATGGCGAAGGTTTATTAATACAACCTTGTTCATCAATCCATACTTTTGGCATGCATTATGAAATCGATGCTATCTTTTTGAACAAGGATTTAACCATCAAAAAGATTTTTAGTCATGTGAAACCTTATCGGTTTGTCATGTCTTTTGGCGCTGCTATGGTATTAGAGATAGTTGCTGATAGTGCTGCAAAACTTGGACTGGTAGAAAATATGAAATTGCAATGGGAACTTAACAAATGAATTTATTCAAGATGTTTTTATTCCCGGTGCTGATGTTATTGGTCGCTTGTAATGCCCAGAATACGAAATCTATTTCAGAGAATGAAATAGAGTCAGAACAAATCCTGGAAGAATTGATTAAACTTAAACATAATGCTCAAGTAGCTTACCAGAATAGAGACTGGAATAAGGCAGTTGAATACTATGGGAGTTTGTCCCGGCGGATACCAAAGGATGCTGAAATATGGTTTCGACTTGGTAATTCATATGCGCGATTAAACAGGAATGGTGCGGCAATTCAATCATATCAACAAGCTCTGAAACGTGATCCCAGGAACAGCAAAACCTGGCACAATCTAGGCATTATCCAGCTTAAACTCGCAGTCAACACCTTTACCGAGATGCGAAGTAATACAAATGCAGATGACCCACTTAATAAACGTGCAACATACGTGATTAATGCGATCACCAACCTCCTTGAACAGGATTTTGGGGTTTCATCTAAATAACTGATGAATCATGAAGCGATCTATTAAACAATCCGGGCAAGCTATGACCGAATTTATTATCGTCTTCCCTGTATTGTTTATTTTAATCTTCGCTGCCTTTCAGTTTACTCTTTTATATCATGCCAAAATTACATTAAATTACGCGACCTTTCTTGCTGCTCGATCCGGTGCAGTTAGCAATGGCCATCTCGGGATTATGGAAAATGCCCTGGCAAGAGGGATGGCGCCATTGTATACACACTGTGATGACGCAGCTGAAGTCATGCGCGCAAGAGATCATGTGCGTGAAGAGATTGCAAAGGGATTTGCTTATATTGAGATCATCAATCCACCATTAGCAGCCTTTAGTAGTGCGTTCGGGCCTGGATCAACAAGAGACGGCACTAAACCCTTGAATGTTACGATTGATGGCACAGCAGATGTAGTCATCCCGAATGATAATCTGATGTTTCGTCCAATCACGCCAGGGGCAGCTGGCCTGAGCATACAGGATAGAAACCTATTAAAGATCCGTGCACATTATTGTTATCCACTGTACGTACCCTTTATTGATACGCTGTTGGTAAATATCATGACGCTACCCACTAATACAGACAAAACCGATCCGGACTATTGCCCGGAATGTCTGGGAACATTTCAAGCGCCCAGCACCTTCGAACGTGGTTGTCTAGATAATGATCGTTTTCCTATCAATTCACAGGCGATGGTGCGCATGCAATCACCTGCGATTGAGTCGGCGATGACCCCGGCAACAAGTTCAAGTTATCCAGGCCCCGCTACGCCCGGTACTGGCATTACAGTCGTTGCTTCAGCTTGTCCCCCAGCAACACCATGATACAGACTGTTAAAGACACCTCACAGCACACACCGGTAATGAAGCAGTATCTTGGCTTCAAATCACAACATCCTGACAAGCTCCTGTTTTTTCGCATGGGTGATTTCTATGAATTTTTTTATGAGGATGCAAAAAAGGCTGCCAGATTACTAGATATTTCATTAACCAGTAGAGGGAGATCCGCAGGGGAACCCATCCCCATG
>SMWN01000076.1 GCA_004356415.1 Gammaproteobacteria bacterium | reverse complement strand
GCGTAGATTTCCAAGTGTGTCTTTTTTGTTGACACCCCCATTAACCTTGAAACCAGGTGCCGTTATTAGCAGATCATTGTTTTTAACCACACCATTCTTGATATTCAATGTACCGGTTAATTGCTCGAACCTGGTCTCACCGCCCTGCTTTACTGTTCCCAGTCGCTTACTCTCAAGTAACACCTCTGCCTGCTCCAGGGTTTTTCTGATATCGATGCCACGCAAAATACCTTCTGTTACAACAAGCTTGGCTTGTCCATTCAGTCCGAGTTTGAGTTGAATTGCATTAGCCCCTTTCGAGGATACTTTCGCGGTGATATTGGCAACGCCTGCTAGCTGGCTTTCCGGTGATTGGGTGTAATCTTTAAGCAGAGGCTCAATCTGCACACCACTTAATTGGGTCTCCAGTTTGAGTTGTGGTAGCTTGCCCCTGGCATCAAGCGTAATGGTACCCTGGTATTTGCCCTGATATAAATTTGCCGCGATTGGATCCAATGTAATCAGCCCATCCTTGGCATTGATGCCTAGCTTGATGTTTTTCAGGCGAAGGTTAGAGTAAACCAATTTGCCAATTTGCAGTTCTCCTTTGCCATTGAGTTTCCTCAATGTTTCGACTGGCAAATCTGTTGGTACTACTTCTGGCGCTGCAGATGCTGCTTTATCCACTGTCTTCTGCTTTGCCGTTTTCCCTGCCTTAACCTTCGCTGGTGGCGGCAAATAACGATCGGCATTAATGTTATCAATGTCGATAGCAAAATCGATTGTCGGCTGGTTAAAATGTTTTACCGAAATATTGCCTTTCATTCTTGTGTCATCCAGCAATAAAGAAAGGTCCTTCAGACTAAGACTGCTGGTTGTGCCTGAGAATTTTGTCTGTAAGGCAACTTTTCTCAATACCTTTTTGTCTGCAGTCTTCGGAGGATCTTGTTTCATCTGCCTCATGAATTTTCTAAGATTAAATTCAGTGACTGCCAGATCTCCTGAGTATGTGGGTTTATCTTTGATTTGTTGTGCTTCGATGTTCGCTTTTACATCCAGGCCCAGTCCATTTAAGCGCAGGTTGCTGACAGAAAGCGTTTGCTTGTCCAGATTCATTTTTGCGTTGGCTACCAGTGTCAGATCAACGGGTGAGTTGGGAATATCTTTACCGGCAACCGTTACTTTCAGATTTAACGGACTAACTGTGATATCATTGCTATTACCTTTGATGCCAATATCCACTGAGATTTTCTTCAGCACACTGCCCAGTGCACCCTGATCGAACGCGGCGAGGACTGCAGACAAATTCTCTCCATTTAATGAGAGCTTGCCATCAATATGACCATTCTTACTATTTAAATCTCTAGCAATAACTTTTCCATTCATCGTCAAGCCAAGTGTCTTTGCTGAGAACGCCGGTAAGTCAATATTGCCTTTTTTCATGTCTACATTAAATTTAGCCGACATATCAAAGGCCTTGTTGGGTGCCTTTGATAAGCGCTTGCCATATGTCGCCAGTTTTGGATCATCGCCTCCTTCAAACTGACCCGCTATTTGTAACAAGGTGGGCAGATCCGGACCGGATGCAGTTAATTCGCCACTGACTGCGGGTTTGCTGGTTTGTATGTTCTCGGCAGCAAACTGCCCTTTGACCGTGGCATCCAACATTCTGGCATCCAGCGAATTGATATTGAGTCTTCCCGTTGTCATATCAGCATCAAACCCCGTCTTCAGTGAAAAGGATTTGTTTTTCAACTTGCTGATTTGTTTTGCCAACGCATCATTTCCGATGACCTTGAAGATAAGCGACAAGTCCTTCCCTTTGGCATCCAGCTTACCGTTGATACTCGGAGTTTCTGACATAAACTTGCTGATATTCAGATCACCTTTAACATCCAGACCCAAGCCGGTCAGTGCCAATTTATTGACTACCAACGTCTGTTTATCCAGATTCATGCGCGTATCGGCACTTAGCGTCACTTTGACGGGTGAGTTAGGAATTTGCTTGCCTGAAAAAATTGCCTGAGCCACCAGTGGACTGAGCTTGATATCACTTCGAGTTCCATTCACCCCAACTTCGATAGACACATTGCGCAAGGTCCTGGCCAAGGCATCCTGCTCAAACGCAGCGAGGACACTTGATAGCTTTTCACCATGAATCGATAATTTACCCTCAATCGTTCCTTTCTTACTGTTAATGTCATTGGCCTGTAAGCGGCCATTGACCGATATTCCGAGGGCCTTCATCGACAAGGCAGGCACTTGAATATTGCCAGAGGCAAGATCGGCATCAAACTCAACATCAACATCAAAGCTTTTATTCGACACTTTAGATAATCTTTCACCGTAAATCTTGAGCTTTGGCTCCTCCCCACCTTCAAATTGACCAGCTATCTGAAGTAAGGTCGGCAGGTCTGGTCCTGATGCCTTCAATTGTCCCTTCATGGCAGGCTTGTCAGATTCCACTTTACTGGCTTCGACCTGACCCGTGATAGAAGCCCCAATCAGCTTTGCCTTCAGATCAGAGATGGCGATATAGCCTTTTTCCAAATCAGCATGCAGACGAGTTTGTATATCAAACGACCTGTCTTTCAACTTGGATAGCTGGCTCGCTAATGGTTCGATCCCCGCAACCTTAAAAAGGCGGGCCAGATCTTCCCCGACAATAGAGAGTTCCCCTTCGGCCGTCGGCTTGCCAGATTTAAGTTTACTTACATTTAATTGTGCCTTGACTAACATCCCCAAAACACCGAGTGTCAGATCATTCACCGACGCAGTGTCTTCTTTCAGGTTGAACGCGACACCTGTATTAAAATTAAGATCCGCCTTTCCGCCAGGGATATTCTTACCTGTCAGCTTTGCTGTGACCTTAAGGGGGTGGAATGCATAAGTTTCTGCGTCAAGATCGTAAGTTGCCGTTCCCTGCATCTGTAGATCAGCTTTAATCGCGGGTTGACTGGACTCTGCTTTTAAATTCATCTTGATATCGATCGGTTCACCAAAGATCAGGTCGCCGGTGGACATATTCAGGTCGCTAATCCTGAATGTTTGACCAGAGGTCTGATCAACCCAGGTAAAACGGGTGTCCTTAATGTCAACACCGCCCAATATCACTGCAGCCAGTTGGATTGGTTCCTGCTTTCCCGCATCAGCATCTTTTTCACCAACGAGGTCATCCCAGTTGCTAACACCCTCTTTATTCTTTGCCAGATTAACTTCGACACCATGCAAGCGCAGAGTATCCAGTTCATATTGCTTTTTCAGTAATGGCATTGTTTTGATGCGCAAAGCTATTGCATCTGCATGAAAAAATGGAGCATCCCCAAAGCCTTTTGCATTCCCCAACGTCACGCCACTGACTTCGATCCCTAGCCACGGGTAATAACTCAGTTTAATATCCCCTTCCAGTTTGAGTTGTCGTCCGGTTTCTTCTTCAACCTTGGCAATGATTCGGTCCTTGTGATCATTCGGATCAAAGAACAAAACAGCGCCAAGTACGACAACGCCTAATAACAATCCAATCAGGACTGTGATGCTCAATAACAGCTTGATGAATTTACCCATCCTTTTTAATCCTCTATGCCTAATTCTCTATGATTAATATTCTACGATTAATCTTCTGTTAAGGGCACGAACTTAAGACGTTTGCGACCCGTGTGTATGGCCTGATAAACCTGCTCCGGTGCCGTGCCTCCCTGATGTGTACGTGCCGCGACAGATCCTTCGAGACTCAGAAAATCAAAGACATCATCCTCAATCACTTCACTGAATTGCTTTAACTCGTCCAGCGTTAATTCGGATAAATCCTTCTCTGCTTCTATAGCGTACTGCACAGATTGTCCAACCACTGCGTGTGCATCCCTGAATGCAATATTCTTTCGCACCAGATAATCTGCCAAATCAGTCGCCGTCGTAAAGCCTTGCATGGCGGCGCTTCGCATACGTTCCTTGTTCACGACAATTTCAGGCACCAACCCTGTGTAAGCATGTAGACATCCTTTGATTGTATCGATCACATCAAACAAGGATTCCTTATCCTCCTGGTTATCCCGGTTATAGGCCAATGGCTGGGACTTCATCAATGTCAGTAAACCCATCAAATGACCGTACACCCGCGCAGTTTTCCCCCGAACAAGTTCAGGGATATCCGGATTTTTTTTCTGTGGCATGATGGATGATCCTGTACACCAGGCATCCCCTAAATCAATAAAGCCAAATTGCTGAGACATCCATAACACAAGTTCTTCCGAAAAGCGTGATAGATGCATCATGATCAAGGCAGCACAACTACTGAACTCAATTGCAAAATCCCTGTCACTCACAGCATCCAGAGAATTATTTGTCACTGCAGGAAAATTTAATAATTTAGCGGTATATTGACGGTCAATAGGATAGCTGGTTCCTGCCAGGGCAGCAGAGCCCAGCGGCATGACATTGATACGACCATGACAATCAGCCAGACGCTGGCTATCCCTGTAGAGCATCTCAAACCAGGCCAACATATGGTGACCAAAAGTCACAGGTTGTGCCGTTTGCATGTGTGTAAACCCGGGCATAATCGTTTCAGCCTCACGTTCCGCTAGATCAAGTAATGCCGACATGAGCTTCATTAACAAAGACTGAATTTCAGTCACTTCATCACGCAAATAAAGACGAATATCTGTCGCAATCTGGTCATTACGTGAACGCCCGGTATGAAGTTTTTTGCCAACATCACCAATACGGGTAACCAGTGCCGTTTCAATATTCATGTGAACATCTTCCAGCGCAGTCTCCCACTCGAAATTTCCCCGGGCAATATCCGCCTCAATTGATTCCAGACCTTCAATGATTTGAGCAGATTCTTCCCGCGATAGTACACCGACCTTGGCCAGCATTCTCACATGAGCAATCGAGCCCAAAATGTCATAATGGTAAAGTCGCTGATCGTAAGAAACAGATTGCGTGAACTGTTCAACAAAGGCGTCCGTTGACGCGGAAAAACGCCCGCCCCAAAGTTTATCTTTCTGGGGTTTACTTTTCCGGGGTCTGTTTTTCTGGGGTTTATTTTTGTGACTTGTCATTTTTGTAAATTTTCCATCTGTGAAGCAGCCTTTTCTGATATGATTTTGTCGATTTTATTTGCCATTTTGTGAGTACAATCTAATGTTCTTGTTTTTATACCCAAACTACTTGGAAATGCAGGTTTCAGCAAGTTGAAAGTAGTCATATTCAAGACATAAAGCCGCAGGACTAGTCATTCTAGTCCTGCGGTTTTATAACGATGAAGATGGCTGGTTTTCGTCATGCCCTGCGGGAGCTCAGTCAGGAAGCCAGTGCCGCGTTACAACGCTTATGAAGGACCAGTCATTCACTGCGAGTTGCGCCTTGCTCTGACTTCCTGACTGAGCTCTGAATCCTGCATTTCCAAGTAGTTTGGGTATTTGTTTGATAAACACCGACAGTATAACGTAAGCTATCTGCGAAAATTCATTATTTTATGGATATAAACCAACAGCAATCACGTTCTTTTCTACCGGATTTCTGCAGCGTCCGCATGCTTTTTGTCGTGGTTCTTCTTGGCGAATTACTTGCCATCGTTTTAACACTGACACCTCCGATGCGAGGACAGGATCGCGTTGCCGATTTGGCATTATATTCACTCTTCATCCAGTGGATTGTCCTGTCTTGCACAGCAGCATTGTGCCTGTCCGGAAAGCATCTGAACCGCCTGTCTGATTCCTGGGCAGCCAGCCTCAGTTATCTGCTGACTCTATTGATATCGCTGATTATCACAGAACTGGCTTGGTGGATATTCCACGTCAGGCCCGCTCTGGCGGGCTCCACTATTGTGGGACATGGTGACTTCCTGCTTCGGTGTATAGGTATCAGTGCGATCGCGAGCGCGTTTTCATTACGCTATTTCTATATGCAACATCAGTGGCGGAAAAACATTGAATCAGAAGCAAATGCACGGGTACAGGCACTGCAGTCCCGCATAAAACCACACTTTCTATTTAATTGTATGAATACCATCGCTAGCCTGACGCGTAAGGATCCGGCGCTGGCAGAAGAAGCAACTGAGGATCTGGCAGATTTATTTCGTGTCAGCCTTAAGGATGCCAAACGTATGTCCACTCTGGCTGAAGAAATTTCATTATGCAAACGTTATCTACGTATTGAGTCTCACCGATTTGGCGATAGATTGAAAACGGTTTGGGAGACAGATGATTTGCCCGAAGATGCGCAGCTCCCCACCCTGACACTCCAGCCCATCCTTGAGAATGCGATATACCACGGCATCGAACGTTTACCGAAAGGGGGTGTGATCCATATTCATGGTCAAAAAACGTCAAACGAGATTACCATCACGATTGATAATCCATTGTCCCAAGGTGGAAATTTAGAACAACATGATGGCAATCAAATGGCGCAGGATAATATCCGCCAACGTTTGTTTGCCTATTATGGAAGCAAGGGGTATTTGATTACACATTCCGATAATCAACGTTATGTCACAAAAATCGTTGTCCCTTATCCCTATGAAAATACTGATCGTTGATGACGAAATGCTGGCCAGAGAGAGGCTCGTCAGTCTACTTTCTGAACTAGACAATCATTTTTCCATATTAGAAGCCGAGCACGGTGTTGATGCACTCACCCTGATTAGCAAGGAATCTCCAGAAATTGTTCTACTGGATATTCGCATGCCAATCATGGATGGTCTGGAAGTTGCGCATCATCTTGCCGGGCTGGAATCTCCTCCTGCAATTATTTTTACCACGGCATATCAGGACTATGCACTAGAGGCTTTTGATGCACAGGCAATTGACTATTTGATGAAGCCCATCCGTAAAGAACGGTTGCAACAGGCCCTTAGAAAGGCACGGGCATTGAACAGAATCAATGTCAGCGAATTAAGAGATAAAGATGACTCGAAATACAGTCGTTCTCACCTCAGCGCGACCGTGCAGGGTAATTTACAAATTATCCCTGTTAATCAAATCCATTATCTGAAGGCAGATCAAAAATATGTGACCGCTATCTGGCCAGGGGGTGAGTTGCTGATTGATGACTCCCTTAAATCTCTGGAAGAGGAATTTGCTTCGCGATTCATACGGGTTCATCGGAATGCACTGGTATCACTGAGGCATATTCAGGGAATGGACAAAGATGAGGACGGTAATCCCTGTATCAAGTTGCAAGGCATAGAGTCACCATTACCGGTGAGCAGAAGGCATGCCAGCAATGTTAGAAAAGCAATCAGACAATTATAGCTTGGCTTCTATGCTTGAGCATCTGTTTCTCTGGCCGCAGCCAATAGCGCCAGCCTGGCAATCACCCCATAGGTATAGAAACGATTTAGATGCGGATGCGCATCGGCATCCATATCCTTTTCAGGAGAAATACAACAATCATCAAAGGCCAGGG
>SMWN01000075.1 GCA_004356415.1 Gammaproteobacteria bacterium | reverse complement strand
TGTCGACTATTTTTAAATTCATTGGTGATTCGTGACTGTGAAACTCCGTCCGGGATTTGCTTGATAAACAGGAAGAGCGCCAGTTGTTTTTTTGCACGGGAAAGTTCATCAGGGTCCAGTTTTTTTCCAGATTCTGTGAGTCGCCAGACGACCTCCTGCTTAATTTTTGCAGCTTTGCCTTTGCGTAAAGCAGCGGGGAGTGAAGTAAATGCAACGTCACCGATGGGATGGTGATAATAATGACTGGCCCATTCGATAAGCTGAAGGTGTTTTTTGGGGAGTAATGGAACTTCATCCAGCAATGCGATTGCTTTTTTTAATTTATACTTTGGTAGCTCGCTTGTTCCTGATATGGAAATAATAATGCCTGTGCGCACACTGCCTTTGCCAAAAGGGACTTGTAGTCTCTGTCCGGGGGCAAGTGTTTCGGCGGGGCAATTATCAGGTGGCAAATAATCAAAGAGGTTGCGTAGAGGCGTGTTAAGTGCTACTCGAAGAATAAACATAGCCGTTAATTATTAACCATTAATCATCAGTAGCAATGAGTTATCCTGTTTCCTGCAATAAGGCTTTTACCTTGGTGATATTTGCACGCCTCATTAGCTTCCCATTAATGGGACAGACAGGCGCGTGTTTAACATCCTTTTCAGGAAAAATGATAAGGACAACGGGGTTGTCGTCAGCGAAAAAACAATACGCAGGGGATGTAGTTGTCTTTTTATCAGCGGTTCGCGTCCTCCTTTGGCCTAATTCATAGGGAATGTTATTGTCCATTAACTGGATACTTATTGTTTCCGGATTATCCGAGAAAAGATGAACAATAATTTCAGAATGACTTCCAGCAGTCCCGGCAAGGACTGGCCCCGCCAGGCGAGGATTGAATCGTTCGAATAGATTCATGATATTAACAGCCTTACACCTTAGTTTGAATAACGCTTGAGGCTGGCAGGTATTTTGAAACAGGTTTTGGTAGGTGATTACGGAACGTTCAATTTCACTATTAGTGGGGAGATCCTTCCTTTTATTGTAGCCGAGATGATCGGCTGCCTTTCGTTTTGCAGCATGGTAGGTGATCAAACCATCCTCCGCGATAAATTGTGCAGCCAGCACGGTGATGGCCTGTCGTGTCTTTACTTCTGTTTTTTGCATAAGCTTACTTTTGTTTCAAAACAGATCGATTATTTCCGAGTCTCTTGAATCACTGTCCAAGGCAGGGGGTCGGGTTTCGTCGTTTAAAGCTGTTAGTGCGTATTCACTGCGAAAGACTTCGAACATGGCATCGGGGTCATTTGCTTGCGCTAATTTTCCTGTGGTCTTATTGATACGGGAATAAACGAGTCCTGGTGGTTCGGGCAGGATATGCTCAGGGATGTCTTCCAACACAATCTTCATATACCCAACCCAGATTGGCAATGCAGCGCGCGCACCGGTCTCCCTACTGCCCAATGGTTGAAACTTGTCAAACCCCACCCACGCAACACCCACAATATCTGGGTTAAAGCCAAAGAACCAGGCATCTCTTTGATCATTTGTTGTACCTGTCTTCCCCGACAAGTCCTGACGTTTAAGTACCAGGGCTCTACGACCTGTGCCATGCTTGATGACGTCTCGGGTGATTGAATTCATGATCCATATGTTGCGCTCATCGACAACACGTTTAGCAACCATTGATTGATTAACAAGCTGCCCCGAATCATGCGCAGCAAGATATTGTGACTCTTCGGCGAGGACGTCTTCCTGTTGCACACAAGCCCGGCATACTGAAACAGGATCTGCCTGATAAAGGATTTCACCTTCATTTGTAGCGATGGTCTCTATTAGATAGGGTTCAACCTCATAACCCCCATTGGCGAAGACACAGTAAGCATTTGCCATTTGCCAGGGTGTTAGGGTTGCACTACCCAGTGAGAGAGATAAATTTTTTGGCAACTGGTCGATGTTGAAACCAAATTTTTTGATGTGTTCCAGGGCGAAAGGAATACCGATGGCATGGAGAAGTCTGATCGACACCAGGTTGCGTGAATGTGTGAGTCCTTCACGCAGTCGCGTTGGGCCATAACTTTTGCGACTGTAATTTTCTGGTCGCCAGACATCTTCAACACCT
The DNA here is from genome assembly GCA_004356415.1 of Gammaproteobacteria bacterium. Classification (GTDB taxonomy): domain Bacteria; phylum Pseudomonadota; class Gammaproteobacteria; order Eutrophobiales; family Eutrophobiaceae; genus SMWN01. The sequence goes on along the minus strand of SMWN01000075.1, from coordinate 3,327 downwards.
GGATCCTCAAATACGACGGGGGCATCATTAATAAGTGTTGCAGCGGTATTGCCTGCGGCAAGACCAGCTGAATAAATGAAGGGTTTAAAACCTGAACCCGGTTGTCTGAAGGCTTGCGTAACACGGTTAAATTTACTGCGCTGGTAATCAAATCCCCCAACCAAAGCCAGAGTTGCTCCGTCATTCGGATCCATCGATACAAAACCACCTTCTACTTCGGGTATCTGGGCAAGTTTCCATTTGCCTTGACTATCTTCACTTAGCCTGATGACGTCCCCTGTTTTTAGAAACTCAGATGCGGACTTTGGTTTTGCGCCCCTTCGATTTTCGCTCAGGTAAGCTCGCGCCCATACTAATCCGGACCATTCAACATCGATCAAGCCAATACCTGATAAATAGCTTCTAATGGATTTTTCATTGACCTGAACGATAAGGGCTGGATAGAGACTACCGATTGAAGGAAAGCTTTCAAGCAGGCGTTGCCATTCTGCTTCACCATCCCCTGCCTTTAAATCATAATGATGCTCAGGGCCGCGGTAGCCGTGGCGCTCATCATATTCTAATAATGCTTTTCGCAATGCATGATTAGCCGCAGTCTGGTTTTTATCCTTGATAGTCGTTGTTACATTCAGGCCGCTTATATAAGCACTATTTCCATATTGCTCAACCAGTTGTTTCCTTATCATCTCAGCGACATAGGGTGCTTCTACTTCTATGAAAGGATTATGCAGGCTAGCAGTGATGGGTGAGTCAACTGCCGTTTGAAAGTCTTCCTCTGACAGAAAACTTTCTTCAAGCATACGCTGCAAAACATAATTTCGTCTGGCTTTTGCTCGAGCAGGATTAGTAACCGGGTTTGTAGATGAAGGGGCTTTTGGCAAGGATGCAAGCATGGCCACCTGAGCCAGCGTAAGCTCATTTATTTCGACACCGTAATATGCTTGTGAGGCCGCTGCAATCCCATAGGAACGATGTCCCAGATAAATTTTATTCAGGTACAGCTCCAATATCTGGTCTTTAGATAATTCCCGTTCTATCTTAAGTGCCAGAAAGATTTCATTTAATTTTCTTAGGTAGGTTTTTTCACGGCTAAGAAAAAAATTTCTGGCAACCTGCATAGTGATGGTACTTCCACCTTGTGTTTTATCACCGGTCTTAATGAGATGTATAACTGCGCGCATGATACCCTGCCAGTCAACACCAGGGTGTTGATAGAAGCGATCGTCTTCGGCGGCTAGAAAGGCCTGTATGATCGGGGTCGGGACCTCCTCTATCGAGATCGGCCTCCTCCTTTTCTCACCAAATTCTGCAATCAGTGAATCCTCCTGGCTATAAATCCGTAATGGCACCTGTAATTTTACATCCTGTAATTTGCCTACATCAGGCAGTTGAGGCAGCAAATACCAGGACAATCCAGCGAAAAATATTAGCCCAAGCACGAAAAAAAAGAGGATAAAGTTGAATGCAAATCGCAACATGTTGTGTAGTCTAACTCAGAATTCTCCCATATATATGGCTTTTTCAGTTTAAAAAATGATTAATGTAATACTTTAATTAATGCGAAAAACCATTTGTTTTTTAAGTTTTCCTTGGCTATAGTTGGCGACAGTACTTAATGTTATTTATATGTATGACATATAACTCTGTGACAATAAAAGGGAAAAGTTGTGTTCTTTAAGAAAAAGTCTACACCATTATTAGGTATCGATATCAGTGGCTCCGCTATCAAGTTGCTCGAGTTGAGTGAGAGCGGTGGTAAGTATCGAATTGAAAGTTACTCTGTTGAGCCGCTTCCTGCAAATTCTGTTGTAGATAAAAATATTGCTGATGCTGATGCTGTCGGTGAGGCAATCGGCAGAGCAGTTAAAAAATCAGGTTCGCGTACTAAACATGGTGCAGCGGCAGTCTCCGGTTCCGCTGTGATTACCAAGATCATCACCATGTCTGCAGGACTTTCCGATGAAGATATGGAAAGCCAGATACAACTTGAAGCCGATCAGTATATTCCTTTTCCCCTTGAGGAAGTGAGTATGGATTTTGAAGTTCTGGGTCCAACTGAAGGGAGTGAGGATCAAGTCGATGTGCTGCTCGCTGCGTCAAGAAGTGAGAATGTCGATTTGCGTATCGCCGCACTTGAAGTGGGGGGGCTGGAAGCAAAGGTTGTCGATGTTGAAGCCTTTGCACTGGAAAATGCTGTGTCGATGATGGCCAGGGAATTGTTTGGCGGGGGAGAAGGACAGGTCATTGCCGTGGCTGATGTCGGCTCTGCGGCGACGACCTTTAGTGTTCTGGAGAATTTAAAAATAGTTTATTCAAGAGAACAGGCCTTTGGCGGGGCTCAGTTGACAGAGGATATTCAGCGTCGTTATGGACTCTCATACGAAGAAGCAGGGCTGGCCAAAAAGCAGGGGGGACTACCGGATAATTACGAACCTGAAGTACTTGACCCGTTCAAGGAAGCTATGTCCCAACAGATAAGCCGTGCACAGCAGTTCTTTTTTTCATCCAGTTCAATTACACAGATTGATCATATAATACTTGCAGGGGGATGTGCTTCCATCGCAGGTATTGCGGGAATGATTGAAACAGCGATAGGTATTTCAACGGTTATTGCAAATCCGTTTACGAATATGACTCTGGCAAGAAGGGTACCTGCCCAGGCGTTGAGCAATGATGCCCCATCTTTGATGGTTTCATGTGGCTTAGCATTGAGGAGTTTTGACTAATGGCCAGAATTAATCTGCTACCGTGGAGAGAAGCGCTGCGCAAGGAGCGTCAGCAAGAGTTCTATATCATAACAGGTGTATTTGTCGTACTAACACTGTGCATTTGGGGTGCCGTTCACTTCTTTAATACCCAGCGAATTGAATATCAGGAGATGCGTAATCAATTCTTGACTACTCAGATAGAATTTCTTGACAAGAAGATTGCAGAAATTGAAGCTCTCGAAAAAGAAAAAGAAAGATTAAAGGCGCGTATAGAAGCCATAGAACAATTACAGGGTAACCGTCCGTTGATTGTTCGTCTGTTCGATGAAATTGTGACCAGTTTGCCCGAGGGCTTAAGTATTGTGTCCGTGACACAAAAAGGCAAGGCAATCACGATCAGTGGTGTCGCCCAGTCGAATGCCAGAGTCTCCTCATTTATGAGGAAACTGGAAGCTTCCGAATGGTTGGCTGATCCACAGCTTGAGGTTATTCAGGCAGAGGACGCTGAGGGGCAGCGATTAAGTAATTTCACCATGCGTTTTAATCAAGTTATACCTGGTGCTTCTGGTGAAGAGGAGGATGAAGCATGACCTTGGATGATCTCAATAATCTTGATCCG